>JBJELS010000206.1:0-42007 GCA_051879275.1 Lachnospiraceae bacterium | reverse complement strand
TAGACAGGTACCACGATAGTAGTCATTCCCCCCATCCTGACCATCAATAGCATTCCAGGTATGAGGTAAACTAATACTCTGCCAGTGTTTCGGAAACTCGGTAGGAAGTGTTGAGGCATCTTTGGAAAAGGCCCAGTGTAGGTTTAAATTCACAACCTTCCGTAAGGATTCCTTCACAGAATATGATTCATATGTTTCTACAGGGGTATCATTCGTATGCTTTCCGGTTTTATTGAATGTATTCTTAGTACTCAGGATAAGAATCACGATATCGAATATTGCTTCTGCTATCAGCACAATTCCCGTAAACAGCCAGAGAAACTGAATAGTTGAGAAAGGATTCTTAATGATCACAGCTGAGCAGAAAAGAGTAATCACAGCACTGACTGCAGCCAAAGCCCATTTTCCTTTTTTCAGTCGGTACAAATCCACGGCCCATTGTACTTTTCCAAGTCCCGAGAGCAGCAGGACAATTCCATATAGGATAGTAAGCATAGTAAATGTGGTCACAAACCATTCCGTGAAAACAATACACACTATACCAAGCATCAGGAGAAGCAGTCCCTTCAACATAGGCTGTTTCTTCATGGCCATATCCACAGGCATACGAAAATATTGAATCAAATTGATCAGACCGTAAACCATAAAAAGGATTCCGGCTCCAATAATAATAGAGGAAGTAAAGCCGGCCGGATCCAACAACAATAGAATACCGACCAACGCTTCCAATATGCACAACAAAATTTTACTGACTATTTCCTGTTTCTTTTTCATAAATTACCTCCCGGAAGCTCTGCTATCAGTTCCTTTTCTGCAGGATTAGAGGAATGTGGCTTATTCAAATCATTTTTCAACAGACGATAAAGAGTAGCTGCAATCGGAACTCCCAACAGCATTCCGGCAATACCCATAATTCCACCTCCAATAGTAACAGCCGCCAAAACCCAAATAGCTGGAAGACCAAGAGAGGAGCCCACTACCCTCGGATAAATCAGATTACCTTCTACTTGCTGTAAAACGACCAGGAAGAGGATGAAAATAAGTGCTTTTGCCGGAGAGATAGAGAAAACCATTAAAGCACCAATGGCACCGCCAATATAAGCTCCGGCTACGGGAATCAGTGCAGTAAAGGAAATCAGTGCACCAATCATTGTGGCATATGGTAAGTGTAAAACCAGCATTCCAAAGGTGCATAGAGTTCCAAGAATGATGGCTTCTATACATTGGCCTACGATGTAACGACTAAAACAATCGTTCAGTACAGTCAAAATGTAGTTGACATTTCTGCACCATTCAGCACGCAGATATCGGTGAAGTAACCGTTTACATTGTTCGGCCAGTTTGTCTTTGCCAAGGAGTAAATAAATTGAGAAAATGATTCCCACAAGAGCAGTAACAACACCGGAAAAAATCGTGGAAATCGTACCAATTACAACATTAACAACAGTACCGGCACCGGTGAGCAAAAGATTAAGGAGCTGACCAATTTTCGATTGCCAATCAATTTCACTCAATGTCACTGCGATATTCTCAGGGAGAATATGCATTCGTGTTAATAGATCAACAAGGGAATCGATTGCTGCAGGCAATGCAGAGATAATTACGCCAACACAGGAAACTAATTCCGGAACAATCAGGTTAACTACTAAAATCATAATAATTAGCAATGTTAAAAATGCAGCAACCATACAAACCGGTCTACGGCTTTTTAAAATAAGGGCAGTTCTGGCTTTCGGGAAATAGTGCTTTTCATAAAAACGCATTAGGATATTAACCAGATAAGCAATGATACAGCCCGTAATCAGAGGGAAGGCTGCACTCAATCCCATAGAGAGAAGCCTCGCCGCATTTGGCCAATACTGTATACATAAATAGAAAAAAAATGCACTGACTGCTATTCTTATACAGGTTTTCCATTCCAACTTCATACTGTTTTTTCATCCTCCGCTTTGTTAGAGTTTTACCATAGTTCTTGCCTTCATGCTTATGGTGGACAGCTGTATGGCAAAATCTGTTCATATGCCTGAATTATTTTATCATACACTTGTTGCAATAACAACGAACAGTTTAATTAGTAGTGTTGAAATAGAAACACTCAGACCTGTGATGTTGAAACAAGTTGTGATTCGGATTAATTCGGATTGATTAGTATACATTGCATTGACATCTTAATCTTTTTATTTTAGTATACAATGTTGGAATAACATCATATGGTTTAAATAATGATGCTTCGACAAAGAATGTATCCTCTTAGTTCCGGAGAATATGATAGGAGGCAGAAAATGTATGCACCTAAAAACCAACGCAGAACATTAACAAAACGGCTTCTGAAAGAGAGCTTAATTCAACTTTTGAAAGAAAAGGACATTCAAAAAATCAGTATTACAGAGCTTTGCCAGGAGGCCGGTATTAACCGAACAACCTTTTACAGTCATTATGGAAGTCAGTATGATGTGCTTAAGGATATGGAGAATACGATGATTCAGGATGTTCAGACAATTATTAGTCGATATGAATCACAAAGTGAATGCCATCTATTGGAACTGATGGAAGAGGTTTGTAATTATCTAAAGGAGAATATTGAGCTTTCCAAAGCCGTATTGGGCAATAACGGAATTGAATCTGAATTTGTATCTGAACTATTTAAGCTTCCGGCAGCAAGTCATTTTGTCAATATGTATTTATGGGAGCATTATGATGAAGTTGACCGTGAACTTTTATTGATTTGTTATTCCAAAGGAGGATATAGCTTAATTCGTCAATGGCTGATTCATGATCTTCCTAAATCATCTAAAGAGATTTCCCAATTAATTTACGAAATTGCCACTAAAGGATGGATGTCTTCTTCCGGCAAAGATTAGGGGCTAATCCATATTGCCTAAAAATAGCGAAGCATCACAGATTCTTTAATCGCAGAGCCGAATTTGAAATAAGGCTCACGTTTTTCAGCAAAAGACTTTGGATAGGAGAAGATATGATGATGACAGCAGCTCCGATTTGAATAGAGAAAATCTGTATCGCGTAAATTTAGGAGTTCGCAAGCATACCTTTGAGAAGCTGTTTAGCCTTATATTCAGGAGGCATATTAATATGCAAAAGAAAAATACGCGAAGAAGAGAGTACATTAAAATTTTATTATAGCAGGTTATGACAGTAGGAAGCATTAGTTTAGGATATGAAAAGACAGAATACAAGAAATGAAGTGCGGATAATGTATACCACCGTAGGCCCCCTGACCTATGAGCTTTCCCGTAAGTCAGTTAAGAATGTCAATCTTCGCATTGACCGGGAAGGGCGGATAAAGGTATCGGCTGATTATCGGGTTCCCATAAGCTTTATTGAGGACTTTATTCGGGAAAAGGAGGATTATATCCGTAAGGCAGCAGAGAAGATGCTCAAGCGAAAAGAGGAAAAAGAGAGTGGAGAGCCGGGCTGGAAAAACGGAAAGCGGGTATCGGTACTGGGAAATTCCTATATACTTGCCATTCGGGAAGGAAAAAAAGAGGGGATTGATTTGGAAGCCCCATATCTTTATCTTACGGTGAAGCCGGGGGCTGTGGAAAGCAGAAAGGAAGTCATATGGCAGTCCTGGCAGAAGAAGTTGGCTCATGAAATATTGGAAGAGCGGATGAACCTGATGGAGCAAAGGGTAGCCTGTTATGGAATTGTCTGCCGGGAAATGCATATCCGCAGAATGACCTCCCGGTGGGGATCATGCCAGCCTTCTAAAGAAAAAATCACTTTGAATACCAGGCTGGTGGAAGCACCCCTAAAGGCTATTGATTATGTGGTGCTCCATGAACTGGCCCATATGAAATACCCTCACCATCAAAAATCCTTCTATGACTTTATTGCGCATTTTATGCCGGATTGGAGAGAAAGAAAGGAATTGCTGAAGGGAATAATGTAATCTTGATTTAAGAAAGGAATGTAAAAATGAACAAAAAAGAAGAAGCAATTAAGTTACATAATAAGAAATACAACTGTGCCCAGGCAGTAGCCTGTGCCTTTGCCGAAGAAACCGGAATAGATGAGAGGATTCTATTCCGGGCCAATGAGGGCTTTGGCCTGGGAATGGGGGGAACACAGGGCGTCTGCGGAGCTCTTGCAGGAGCAGTAATGCTGGCCGGTTTTAAAAACAGTGATGGGAATATGGATAATCCGGCCTCAAAGGCGGCTACCTATCAGCTGTCCAGTCAGATGCTGGAAGCCTTTAAAGAAAAAACCGGAAGCACCATTTGTAAGGAGCTTAAAGGGATAGAGACAGGACAAGTTCTATGCTCCTGCCCCGACTGTGTCCGGGCGGGAGTTGAGGTAGTTGAGGAGGTATTAAAGCTGTAGAGAATCAAAAATCCCCTTTCTACAATTGAGTTCTTCATAATGAGATTTGCCGGCATAGAGGATAGTGTCGGCATTTTTCATCCAAAAAGGTTGCATTGGCAACTAAATTATGATAATCTTGAAAAGGTTGCATTGGCAACTAATAATTAATAATGAGAATTGTCGCAATAAAATTACGTTTACAAGCAGTTTATAACAGGAAGTAAAAGGAGGAAGTCAGATTGGATAGTAAGTTTTCAAATTTGGCCCGGCGGATTTCTATCTTGGACAGATTGATGCTCAAATATTACAACCATGGGCTGGCTGCTTATGAGATTGGCTGGGGACAGCAGTTTTACGTCAGCTATTTGTATGACCATCCCGGGGCAACAGCACAGGAGGTGGCAATCCATATGCATGTGGACAAAGCTACATTGGCCAAAAATGTAAAAAAACTGTTGGAGCTGGAGTATATACGAATTGAAACCGATCAATACGATAGACGTAACAAGCATTTATACCTTACAGATAAAGCAATTCCGGTAGTCATGCAGATAGAAAAAATACACAGCAGTTTTTATCAGGCTCTGAATGACGGGATAGGACAGCAGGAGATTCAGGTGACGGAAGCCTCTATGGAGCAAATGATAAGAAATATTTATCAGGTAATAGAGAAATGGGAGGAGCAAAGCGTTGGAGAAGTATGAAGGAGTACAACAGGAAAATTCCCTGGCAACGGAATCTATAGGAAAGCTGATTGTCCGATATTCCCTTCCGGCCATTGCCAGCAGTCTGGTTACTTCAGTTTATAATATTGTGGATCAGATTTTTGTGGGGAATAGTGTTGGTGAGCTTGGAAATGCAGCAACAAACGTAGCCTTTCCCCTGGTTCTGGTTGTGGCGGCCCTGGCCCTGACATTCGGTATAGGCGGTGCCTCTGCCTTCAGCCTGTGTCTGGGAGGCGGAGAAGAAGAAAGAGCAAAGCGCATTATGGGAAACAGCATAAGCTTATTGATTTTGACCGGTATTGTGGTTGCCATTCTCTCCGTTGTATTTCTGCGGCCACTGCTTACAGCCTTTGGAGGCCGTGGTCAGACGCTGGAGTATGCCCTGGAATATACCCGCATTACGGCATTGGGAACGCCGCTTGCGATGCTCAGTACAGGAGCAAGCCAGCTTATCCGTGCAGATGGAAGTCCTAAATATGCCATGACAGCTACCTTATCAGGGGCAGTTCTGAACTGCATTCTTGATCCCATTTTTATTTTTTGCTTTGATATGGGAATGTCAGGTGCGGCTTATGCTACGGTAATAGGCCAGCTTGTGTCCTCGGTATGGATTCTTTTTTATTTCAGAACACCTAAAACCTTTAGCCTGGGCGTAGAGGATTACCTGCTGAACGGGGAAAGCGTTTTGAAAATTATAAGGATAGGAATCGCCTCCGGAGCAATGCAGTTTGCCAGTACCATTGTCAGTATTGCTTTGAACAATGTATTGGGACATTATGGTGAGCTATCCAAGTATGGTCGTGATATTCCCCTTGCCTGTGTAGGAATCATTACAAAGGTTGCCGCCCTTTTTGATGCTATTTCTCTGGGGATTGCACAAAGCATGCAGCCGATTATCGTATATAACTATGGAGCGGGAAATTATAATCGGATTAAGCAGGTCTTTAAAAAGGTTGCTGTGGTAACCCTCTGTATATCCTGCTCGGCGTTTTTCTGCTTCCAGCTTTTTCCCCGTCAGATTACTTCGGTTTTCGGAAGTGGAGATGAGCTGTATTATGACTTTGCAGTGCGTTATTTTCGTCTTTATCTGTTCTGTACCTTTCTGGTAGGGCTGCAGCTATTGTGTACCCAGTTTTTTCCCTCCATTGGGAAGGGAGGTATAGGCATATTCGTTTCTCTTTTAAGAAGGGTAATTCTGCTGCTTCCGTTAATTTTTATTTTCCCGCTGTTTATGGGAATTGACGGTGTCCTGTGGGCGGGGCCGGTTGCGGATGGAGTTTCCTGTATAATATCATTATTGCTTGTGATTCATGAGATGAGAAAATGGTAAAATAACCACGATTGTACGCAGAAGGAGGTTGTTCATGTATATCATTTCGATACAGAAAATAGTACCAAGGATTATGGAAGCAGTAAAACTGGAGAAATATCCTCTGGGTAAACGTTTTTTTATGGATAGAACGTTTCGTGCAGAATTATCTTCACATGCGAGTCTGATGCCCAACGTCTTATATGCCATAGTACAGCTTGTTGCAGGTATCTATTATCATTCTCTTTGGTTTGGGGCACTAGCGATGTACTACATTTTGCTTGCGGCCATGAGGTTTTTTCTGCTGCGGTATCTGGCTGGAAATAAAGCCAAAGGTAATTTTAAAGCCGAGCTGAGGCAGTATCGTTTTTGCGGCATAGTATTGCTTTTGATGACACCGGTTTTTGCCAGTATTCTTATGGTACATAAGAATAGCTATGCCCAATATGGCGGCCTTTTGATTTATCTTATGGCAATATGTGCTTTTTGCAAGATTATTATTGCTATAGTAAATATGATAAAATTTCCAAAATGTCTGAGTCAGGTTCTCTCTGCGGCAAAGGTCACCAGCCTGATTGCGGCACTGATGTCAGTTTTGACCTTGGAAACGGCGATGCTGTGGCGGTTTGGGGGTGAAATTAACACCGTTTTTTATCAGGGGATGCTGGGAACCAGCGGTGGAGCGGTCTGTGTGTTTGTGCTGGGAATAGCTGCCTATATGGTGATATATTCCACAAGACGGCTTCAGGCAGCAGAAGGAGAAGGGTGAGATTTATCCCGGAAAAATCACTTTAGTGTTGGGCTTAGGCGATGTTTGTGGTAAACTATAATGCGGAGGGAAGAGCCATGAAAAAAACACTGATTGTAATCGATATGCAGAAGGATTTTATTGACGGAGCTTTGGGTACAAAGGAAGCAGTATCGATTGTTTCCAGGGTAAAGGAGAAGATAGATACCTACTTCTCAAGAGGCGATGAGATTATTTTTACCAGAGATACCCACGGTGCAGATTACCTGAAGTCTAATGAGGGAAAGTATCTTCCGGTGGAGCATTGTATGGAAGGAAGTGAAGGATGGCAGATAGCAGAGGGACTTGAGGTTCCCGGTGCGATTTATCTGAATAAGCCAAACTTCGGCTGCCTGGATTGGGGAAACTACAAGCTGGAAGAGGTGGAAATGGTGGGCTTATGTACGGATATCTGCGTGGTCTCCAATGCGTTGATTATTAAGGCCATGTATCCGGAGATTAAGGTGACTGTGGACGCCTCCTGCTGTGCGGGAGTAACTCCCCAGAGTCATAGAGCAGCGTTAACTACGATGAAAATGTGTCAGGTAGAAATCATAAATGAGTAGTTGGAAAATATCTTTCATATAGAAGACTCCAAAAGAAAAGCAGATAAGAAGCGATTGTAAAAGGGTAACCAAAGACAAATTTTACAGTCGCTTCTTTATTTTTAATTTTGAGTTAGAAAAGACTTACTTCAAAGCAGAAAAAGTGATAAGATGGATTGCGGAAAGCATTGAATATGGAGGTAAAGCGTGAAACGATATTTAACGTACATAAAAGGGGTATGGTATTATTTTATTTTCGGCCCTCTTTTCATGATTTTAGAGGCCTGCGGAGAGTTTATCCTGCCTTATTTAAGTGCCAATATCATCAATATAGGAGCAGCAAAAGGGGATATTCCCTACATCATCCGAAACGGTCTTATGATGGCACTCATCTCCCTTTGCATGATGATTTTAGGAGTTTTGGGAGTCAATTTCGGTATTCGGGGAGCCTCCCAGCTTGCTGCCGATATCCGCCTGGCAGCCTTTAAAAAGATTCAGACCTTTTCTTTTTCCAATATTGATGAATTTTCTACTGGCTCACTGATTACCAGGATGACCAACGATATTTCGCAGGTGCAGAATTTTACACAGATGCTTTTACGGGGACTTTTCCGATGTCCGGTTATGATTGTGGGAGCCATTGCCATGTCCTTTGCTCTGGAGCCGGAAATTGGATGGATTATTTTTGCCATTCTTCCTGTGCTGACAGTGGTTATTGTAGCCATAGTGACGGTCAGTGCACCTCGATATACCGCAATGCAGCAGCAAATTGACCGATTGAATACCAAAGTCAAGGAAACAGTGACCAACCAGAAGGTGATTAAATCCTTCGTACGGGAAGAGGATGAGATTAGACATTTTGGAGAGGTGAATACTCTTCTTTTTGAAAAAAGCACCAGAGCACTGAAAACCATGCTGCTTATGCAGCCGCTGTCGGCCCTTATTGTCAATGGAGCCACTTTGGCCGTGGTCTGGATGGCAGGGAAACAGATTATGGTGGGGAGAATGGAAATCGGAAATCTGACGGCCTTGATCACCTATCTGACCCAGGTGCTTACTGCCCTGAACTTTCTGGCGAATATCATTCTTTTAGGCACCAGGGCGGCTGCTTCCCATAAACGGATTATTGAGGTTTTGGATGCTTCCGTTGCATTGAATGATGACGAGGCAGAAGAGAAGAGCAGGACAATTACTGAAGGAAGTATCCGCTTTGATAAGGTTTCCTTCCGCTACTATCTGCAGAGAAAAGAGCAGGTATTGGAAAACATCAATTTGGAAATCCGGGCTGGTGAGCTGGTAGGCATCATCGGTTCCTCCGGCTGTGGTAAATCCACTCTGGTATCCCTGATTCCCCGCCTTTATGATGTAACCGAAGGAGCTGTTTATGTGGATCAGATTAACGTAAAAGAGCTTTCTCTTGCCCATTTAAGAGAAGCTGTGGCTATGGTTTTGCAGAAAAATACCCTCTTTTGTGGTACCATTGCTGAAAATTTAAGATGGGGAAAGGAAAATGCCACTTTGGAGGAATTGCGTAATGCCTGTAAAATTGCTCAGGCAGATGGATTTATCAGCAGCTTCCCCGAGGGCTATGAAACCCGCCTTGAACAGGGAGGCGCTAATCTTTCCGGCGGTCAGCGCCAGAGATTATGCTTGGCAAGAGCTTTATTAAAAACCCCCAAGATCCTGATATTGGATGATTCCACCAGTGCAGTGGATATGGCTACGGACAGAGCCATTCAAAAAGCCCTTAAGAAAAAGCTGCCGGGAGTGACCAGAGTGATTATTGCCCAACGAATTGATTCCGTAATGGATGCAGATAAAATCGTAGTGATGGATGGTGGGAAAATTGTGGGCTTGGGAAAACACAGGGAGCTTATGGATTCCTGCAGAGAATACAGGGAGATTTATTTTTCCCAAAAGGAGGAAAACAATGCCGGGGCTTAGGCCCTTTCATTCATCTAAAATGGGAGAAGCTATGGAAAAGAAAAAAAGCTATGAATATTTTGCACAAAAATATGAAACCTTAACGGTCAAAGGGGATAAAGCTGAAATCAGAGTTCCTGTGGGCACGGACAAAAACAGGGCAATGGGAATGCAGGGAAAGCCTAGGGAGATGAAAAAGACCATTCTCCGTCTGGCAGTTTATTTAGCCTGTGAAAGAAAATTGCTGGCAGCAGCCCTTCTTTGTATCCTCATGCACACCTTGTCTACCCTGTCCGCATCTTATCTGCTTAGGCCAATCATCAATACCTTTATTTATTATGCTCCGGGGAAGGAAGACCTGGCCGAAAGGATTAGCGGACTCTTTTTAGCGCTGCTATTTCTGGGTTTTCTCTATCTGGTCAGTGGGGCTACTCAATGGCTTCAGCAAAGGATAATGCTCAATGTATCCCAAAGAACCCTGAAGCATTTACGGCGGGACCTGTATGAAAAAATACAGACACTGCCCATGACCTATTTTGATAACAACTCCACCGGAGATACCATGAGCCGCTTTACCAATGATGTGGATGTAATAGGAGAAATGCTGAATACCACACTGATTCAGTTGATATCCGGAGTGATTACCATATCGGGAACGGTAGTGCTGATGCTGATGACCAACTGGATTTTAGGACTCATTACGATTATTGTAACTCCTCTTTTAGTGGGAACCAGTAAGACCATCGTCAAAAAAGGCCGCAGCGCTTATGCCCGTCAGCAGAGGGTTCTGGGAATGCTCAATGGATTTGCGGAAGAAATGATTTCCGGTCAAAAGGTGGTAAAGGTATTTAACCACGAAGAAACGGCAGTGGAGGAATTTGCTTATTTAAATGAAGAAATGAAAAAGACACAGATCAAAGCACAGTTTAAGTCTTCACTTATGGGGCCTGTTACCCATCAGCTTTGTAACATAGTCTATGGGATTACAGCCTGTGTAGGGGGGATTCTCGTGGTAAAAAGGGGATTTGATATTGGAGGTTTGACCATTTCCCTGAACTATACCCGGCAGTTTAATCGTCCGATTAATGAAATTTCCATGCAGATGAATACGGTCTTTGCAGCTTTGGCAGGAGCAGAAAGAGTTTTTGAGGTTTTGGAAAAAGAACCGGAAAAAAATATGGATAATCTTCTTAAACCGGAAAAAATTAAAGGCCATATTGAAATGAGTCATGTGGATTTTGGCTATGTTCCCGGCTGTACGGTGCTTCATGATATTACTCTCTATGCCAAACCGGGCCAGAAGGTGGCCTTTGTAGGTTCTACCGGGGCAGGGAAAACCACCATCACAAATCTGCTTCCTGCCTTTTATCAGCTGCAGGCGGGAGAAATTAAAATTGACGGCATTTCTATAGAAAAACTGGATAAAAGGATTTTACGCCGGAATATTGCCATGGTTTTGCAGGATACCCATCTGTTTACTGGAACCGTACGGGAAAATATTCGTTACGGAAGGCTGGATGCTACCGATGAGGAGGTGGAGCAGGCTGCAAAGGTCGCTTCGGCTCATTCCTTCATTATGCACCTTCAGGAGGGCTACGATACCCTATTGGAAAATGATGGAGCAGGATTGTCCCAGGGACAGAGACAGCTCCTGAATATTGCCAGAGCAGCAATCAGTAAAGCACCGATTTTGGTATTGGATGAAGCAACCTCCAGTATAGACACCCGCACGGAAAAAAATATTGAAAAAGGTATGGATTCCTTGATGAAAGACAGAACAACTCTGGTGATTGCTCATCGCCTTTCTACGGTAAGGAGGGCGGACGTAATCCTGGTGCTGGAGAAGGGAAGGATTGTGGAAAGAGGTACCCATGAGGAGCTTCTTAGGCTAGAGGGAAGATATGCTGATTTTTACCACAAATTGGATGAGCTGGATTAAATTGGAGATATTCTCTTTATTCCACTGAAGAGAAGGTGCATATTCCATTTCTGAATGCGGATACTATAAGAGGCATTGATTGCACAAAGTAAAAGGTGTAATAAAAGCCGTAATCCACAAACAGGAGGTACAAAAATGACACAGTTGTCAGAAAAAGAATTAAGTACGCTTAAGGATCTTCTTTCTGAAGAAGAGCTTCTGGTAAAGAAATTTAAGATGCTTGCCGAGCATGCTGAAACTCAGCAGCTTAAGTGTAAAATGGAAGATATTGCAGATAAGCACCAAGGACATTTTAACGAGCTTTACCAGAAATTATCTTAAGGAGGAATGACTATGCCCGGAATTTATACCGAAAAGGAAATTTATTCAGATGCACTGGCTGCCCAGAAAGCATCTACAAGCCATTTTAGTATGGCAGCCAATGAATGTGTACACGAGGACGTTAGAAAAACGATAATGAAAATATTAAACCAGGAACACGAAATCCAAAAAGACGTTTTTGACGGAATGCACGCTGCTGGTTATTATCCTACTCCGGCAGCTGAGGAAAAAAAGGTGCAGGATACAAAACAACAATTCAGCCAGTGTGCAAAATAAATTGTCTATTCTTTTCTTTTGTACTATAATAGTACCAGAGCATTCTGCAAAATAGGCAGAGGCATAATACCATGAGAGAAATTGGGGAGGAACAAAATGGCAGACTGGAATGACATTAAGAGAGCATTTGAGCGTGAGATGAACAAAAAGGAAGAAGATTTTTTTTCCACTGAAGAGAGGCTTCTGCAATGCATTGCCAAGCATTTAGGGCAGGATAAGGATGTTTCCGTAGTTAAGGGCTACCAGACCGAGGAGGTTCTGGAATTTCTCCAAAAGCCCGTAGGCGACATCAAGAATTTGCTGAGTGGTGAATGGAAAGAAATGGATGATGCTGCCATAGAGACCCTGATTTATTCCCTGGCGAAAAAGGTAAAAAAATCTGCGGATTTTTTAGGCTGATGAAAATGAAGAAAAGTGGGACAGATAGCTAATTTCATCTGTCCCACTCTTTGTTTACTGCTTTACAATGTCTTTACCGGTTCTTAGAGAAAAGAGCATAGGCATAAATATCTCCTGACTGACTGGTGTAGAAGTGTACTTCCGTTTCAAACGGGAAATATCCATTATCGTGCTGCTGATAACGGAAGCTGTACTTTATTCCCCGGCGGCCATTTTTATAGGCAGATACCAGAGAAGCCCGGGTTAAGGCTTTTGCGGCGACTTCCCTGTCCTCAGGATGAATCCTCTTGGAGATGATTTCCCAGAAGACCTCCATATTGTCGCTTGGCGGAATGGTATCCTCATCCTCTACAGCCTCCAGGATACGGTAGAGATTATTACTTAAGTCAAAAAATACGATTCCCTGAAAATGGAGGGAAATGGTATCCAACAGCTGGCTCATTTCCTCGTTGTTCAGATTACCCTGTACCTTCGGAAGGGTTCGTTCCTTTTTAAACTGATAATCTTCCAGAAGCATTTCCTTTTCAAAAAAAGCAAAATTATTCTTCCCGTTACGTTTTACATGGTAAAGGGCAACGTCTGCATGGCGGTATAGGGTATCAAAATCATCTTCTCCGGTAGCCTGAACAGAACATCCGGCACTGCAGTGGATACAGCGCTCATCATTTTCTCCAATGGAAATACTGGATAGCTTCTGTAAAAGTGAAGTCATTGCCAGAGAAACGGAGTTCACATTTTTGGCAGCACCCTGGAGAAAAACGAGAAACTCATCGCCACCCATCCGAATCAGGATATCATCCTTACGAAAATGGGAGGAAAGTGTTTCGGCAATGCCTATAATGGCTTTATCTCCCTGGGCATGTCCAAGCGTATCATTAATTCCTTTTAAATCATCCAAATCCAGAAGAATCATTATTCCGGCATTTTCTGTTGAGGAAGCCAACAGCTTTTTGATTCTTTCTGTACCCACTCCCCGTCGAAGAAGTCCGGTCATGGCATCATAATCTGCCCGTCTGCTCATAGCCAGCTTATCCTTCTGGTTAGAGGTAATATCCGTAATATGAACAAACATTTTCAAATGTCCGCTGAAGGAATCCGTTAAAAGTTCCACATGAACCTGCAGCCACAGGGATTCACCGGTTTGGGAGTTTGCTTCCCAGACATTTTCAAAATCATAACAGCCCTCTTTGAATTTCTGCATAAGAGAGGCCGGTGAATAATAGTCTGAGGCAGTAGATGAATCATGACCGACGTAGTTATTTAGAAGCATTCTGCAGCCCTCAGAGTAGGAGCTTCCTACACAGAAGCCTTCTTTCCACCGGGGAGAGCCCACACGCTTTTCCACCGTGTCAGTTGTCAGGTCAACCTCGATATAAACAAGGTGATCCTCAGAACGTTCACTGATGGATTGAATAAATCGAAGGTGGGCCATATCCTTTTCATGCTGTTCGGTAACGTCCTCGAAGGAGATAAGAGCCGTAACCGGTTTATTTTCCTCAAAAATAGAGGAAAATTTGAAATGAAACCAACGGCATTTTCCTTCCGGTGTTCTGGCATGGATATGGGCCTCCCCCAGAGGCTTACCCTCATGGATATCTGAAAACATCTGCTTCATCGGCTGAATACTTTCAGGAAGAATGGAAGGATCATTGTCGATTCGTTCTGCTATATAGGGCTGTCCAAACAGCTGGGAGAAAACGGTGGCTTTGGCATTGTTTTCCGCCCAGGGACGGAACTCATGGCAGGCAATATCGTAATAGTAGAGAGTACGGTTGGAATGCTGGGCAGCAATTTGGAATATCTGCTCATTTTTTTTCAGCCGCTCTTCAATATTAATCCGTTTTTCTTCCGCAATTTTATATTCATAGGCATTTACCAGATCCTGCCTGAGATTTTCCTCATCCTGCTTTTGTTGATCAATATTTCGGGTTACGGCAATAAACAGAATGTCATCATCATAGGGATTAGTCTGACGGATAGCAGTGGTTTCTGTCCAGTGCCAGACCTTATCTTTTCCAATTCTGCGATAGGCCAGCTGTAAAATTTCCTTACCCTGATTATATTGTCGCCACATACCTTCCGGATAGAAGATTTCCCGAAAAGCCTCCTGATCCTCTGCGGCCATATTATTAATACGAAGCTCAAGCATCTGCAAAAGGGAACCTTCCAGAGGAGTATTCAAAGTAGTGGCCTGATAATACTGAATCATACGGTAAGTGCCCTTAGTCAGATTAATGGACAGAATTTCAGGAAAAACCAATCGAACCACCTGCAGCAGTCCATCCCTATCCAAACCCTGCTTACGGTTAAATTCGTACTGTTCGGTAATGTCCAGGTAGGTAATAATGGCAGAAACCGGCTCCTCTGACTCATTCTTCAGAGTGGAAAATTCTATGCTGATTCTGCGCTTGCTTCCATCGGGGGAAGAAAAAATCACTGCAGTTTTTCCACAGGGTTCTCCCTTCTCTATGGAATCAAATATGTTGTACCAGGTTGTAATGCTTTCAGGTGAGATATTCCCTTTTTGCACGTTCCATTCCGGAAAATTATCTATAATTTCGGGAGAATGCATCTCCCGGGCAAATTCTGCAGGGAGGATGGCACGCCGTTTGTCAACCATATAATGATATAGGGTACGGTTGCTCATCTGCAGGCTGGCCTGGTATTCCTCCTCAATAAAATGAAGCTTTTCCGCCTTGGCATAGTAGGCAGAACGGTCAAATAGGCTGCCATATACCTGAAGCATTCCGGATGGCGAAAAAACAACATTCAGTGTTCCCAAAACATAGGGCAGACTTTCCCGGTTGGGCCAAAGCAGACCGTTAAAGGAAAGAGAACCATTGGAGGGGGCAAGCTCCTGAAGCAAATCCCCAATGGATTTCCCGGGCCTGTTGGCCTGGGAAAAAGGACAGGCAGAAAGAAGTACCTCCACAAATTTCCCAGGCCCACAGCCGTGCTCACAAGCCAATATATTCAAACATTCATCGCTGATAAACTCCGGAATCCATTTGTCCCGATAAAGCAAATGAAATATACCTCGGGAGGGTGTATAAGTATTACTTGTATTCTCCATATCATCTACCTCCTTGCCGTATTTAAATAACTCTGCACAGTAGATGTGGAAGAGTTTGTTAATAGTATTATTATAACTTCTTTACACAAAACTGACAAGAAAAATGAATCAGCCACTTTTTACCAGGTGCGGGAATTTAGCTGCTTAAACTGGGCAACGGTAGATACGTGGGAATTTAGACCGCCGTCTACTGTGAAGACCTGTCCGGTCACATAATTGCTTTCATCAGAGGCAAGATATACGCACATGTGGCCGATATCTTCAGGACAGCCATAGCGATTAACCATAATATTGCTTAAGAAAATATCCTTCAGTGCCTGAGGAACATGGGCTTCATTTTCAGGAGTGACAATCAGGCCCGGACGGACGCAGTTGCAGCGGATATTCTGCTTTCCATACTGCAAAGCAGTGGACTGGGTCAGCATATCTACACCGGCTTTAGCACAGGCATAGGCGGTAGAGCCCAGATCGCCTCCGCAGGAAGCCATGGAGCCGATGTTAATAATGGAGCCGCCCGCCTCATTCTTCTGCATATAAGCAAGAGCACATTTGGTTGTATAGAAGGTACCTCTTAAATCGCTCTGGAAAACCTTGTCCCACATTTCCAAAGTTAATTCATCTACGCGGCCATCCTTCAGTCCAACATTGGCAGCATTATTTACAAGTACATCAATTTTTCCGTATTTTTCCTGGGTGTCAGCCAGAAGCTTTTCGATGCTTTCAGTCACGGTAATATCCATAAAATGATAGGTTGCTTCACCGCCCTCTTTACGAATACTATCCACTACAGCCTGTCCCTTTTCCTCTCTGCGTCCGCAGATAACTACTTTGGCGCCTTCTGCGGCAAAAAGTCTGGCAATACCTACACCGATTCCACTGGTAGAGCCGGTAACAACAGCAACCTTGTCTTTTAATCTGTTCATCTTTAGAACCTCCTTTTTCAGCTATATTTAACAGAAAAACCTCTCTGTCTATCTTAATGTATATCATTGGGAGGAAGAAATCAAGACGAATGACAGACTTTACAAACCCCGTCTGTTTCAGTAAGATATAGGCTGATAAGCAGATAGAGTGATTGAAGGAGTAAGGGAATTTGGAAATTACATTAGAAGAATTAAATGCTTTAGATAAAGATGACTACCAGATTCTGGATATTCGCAGTGAAACGGAGCTTTCCTACGGAAAGATTCCGGGAGCCGTTGCCATATCTACAGAGAAATTGCTGGCTGATCCCCCAAAGGACAAGAATAAGAAGTATGTGATTTGCTGTCATAAGGGCTGCTACAGCATTAAGGTGGCCGGTGAGCTCTGGGATGAGGGGTATGATGCGGTCAGCCTTGCAGGAGGCTATGTGAATTGGCTGATGGATCAGGTAAAAAAACAGGAGACTGAGGAAATCTGTGAGAGAGTTGAGCGAAGTCTGCAGAAAAAATTTCGGAAAGCCATCTGGACCAGATTTACAAGAGCTATCAAAACCTATGAGCTGGTCAAAGAAGGGGACAGAATCGCTGTGTGCATTTCCGGGGGGAAGGATTCCATGCTGATGGCAAAGCTGTTTCAGCAGTTAAAGCGATTCAGCGATTTCCCTTTTGAGGTAAAATTTCTGGTGATGGATCCGGGTTACAGTGCAGCCAATCGAATGGTAATTGAGGAAAATGCCAGAAAGCTAAATATCCCCGTGGAGATTTTTGAATCGGATATTTTTGATTCGGTATATCATATAGAAAAATCTCCCTGCTATCTTTGTGCCAGGATGCGCAGAGGACATCTGTACAGCTTCGCCCGGAAACTTAACTGTAATAAAATTGCCTTAGGGCATCACTATGATGATGTGATTGAGACTATTTTGATGGGTATGCTATACGGAGCCCAGATTCAAACCATGATGCCAAAGCTGCACAGCACCAATTTTGAAGGAATGGAGCTGATCCGCCCCCTTTACCTTGTGCGGGAAGAGGATATCAAAAAATGGAGGGACTATAACGAGCTTCATTTTATCCAGTGTGCCTGCAAGTTTACGGATACCTGTACTACCTGCAACAGTCAGGAGAATAAGTCTAAGCGGATTGAAGTAAAGGAACTGATCGCTGAAATGAAGAAGTATAATCCGGAGGTAGAGAAGCATATTTTCAAAAGCGTGGAGAATGTCAATCTGGATACGGTAATTGCCTATAAAGAAAAGGGAAAAAAACACCATTTTCTGGATAGTTATGATATTGATAGGAGAAGAATAGATGAGTAAATCCAATGAAATATACGAAAACAACAGTCCCGGGGAACTGGCGGCTATTTTACGAAAGCGAGTAGAGGGAACCTTCAGCGACCTAATGGGGATGCGGATTCTGGAGTACCATAAGGGCTATTGTCTGTCGGAATTTGCTATAAAGCCGGGGCATCGCAATCCCTTGGGCAGTGTTCACGGAGGCTGTTTATTTACCATTGCAGATACAACAGCAGGGACGGCCTCCATCCTCCTGGGAAGTGACAGTACGGTTACTACTATCGATGGTAATATACAGTTTCTGAATCCCGTATTGGATTGTGAGGTAGTGTATGCTGAAGCGAATGTGGTAAAAAGCGGTAAACGAATTGTGTATACCGATGTGGCAGTCAGGGATGAGGATGGGAAAATCTTTGCCAAGGGAAGCTTCACTTTTGCCAGAATTCAGCTGCCTCATGTGGTTATGCCTGAGACAGAAGGAGGAAAGGCTTGAAAAAAGAGATGATTTATCTGGCCGGCGGATGCTTTTGGGGCCTGGAAAAATATATGGAGGTAATTCCCGGTGTAGTGGATGTGGTATCCGGCTATGCCAACGGAGTTTGGGAAAAAGACAGGGCTCTTACCTATAAGGATGTATGTACAGGACTAACGGGCTTTCGGGAGACAGTGAGAGTGGAATATGACTCTGAAAAAGTCAGTCTGGAGGCCCTGCTGTTTGCCTTTTTTTCCGTTATCGATCCCACCGTTAAGAATCGCCAGGGACATGATATCGGAAGTCAGTATCAGACAGGTATCTATTATGTGAATGAGGAGCAAAAAGAAGTCATTGACAGAATAGCCGGACTGGAAAAAGAAAGATATCCCCGGTTTGCTGTAGAGATTGAGCCTTTGGAATGCTTTGTGGAGGCTGAAGAGTATCATCAGGATTATCTGACGAAAAATCCCGGAGGCTATTGCCACATTCATCCGGGACAGATTCGGACGGCAGCGGCTATGATGGTGGATCCTGTAATGTATCAGCGTCCTTCCCGGGAAGAGATTCAGGGAAGGCTGACACCGAAACAGCTTTATGTAACGCAGGAGAGTGGAACGGAGCCACCCTTTCAAAATGAATACTGGAATTTTTTTGAAAAGGGTATCTATGTGGATGTGGTGTCCGGGGAACCGCTTTTTTCTTCGGAGGACAAGTACGCCAGTGGGTGTGGTTGGCCGGCTTTTTTTCGGGGAATTGATGCCAACACCTTCTTTCTGGCAGAGGATGATTCTCATGGCATGCACCGGATTGAGGTGAGAAGCCGGGCTGCAAACTCCCATTTGGGTCACGTTTTTGCCGATGACCCGGAATCGCCTAACGGCACACGCTTCTGTATCAACAGTGCTTCTCTTCGCTTTATCCCTTACGAAAAAATGGAAGAAGAAGGCTATGGGAAGCTGAAGGAGAAGATATGGGGGAGAAAAGATGTTTGAGAATAAAGTAGCGGTCATCACCGGAGGGGCCGGAGGAATCGGTCTGGCCATAGCCGGTGAATTTCAAAAAGCAGGAGCTATAGTATGCAGCATCGATCTGGCTGAGGGAAATCACTATATGGGGGATGTGGGAGATAGGAGAGTATTGGAAGACTTTGCCTTTCATATCAGGCAAAATTATGGCAGAGTGGATTACCTCATTAATAATGCCCCACCCTTAATGAAAGGAATAGAAGAATGCAGCTATGAGGAATTTGAGCGTGCTTTAGCGGTAGGAGTGACGGCCCCCTTTTATCTGACCAAGCTGCTGTTGCCCATCTTTACTGCCGGAGGTGCTGTTGTTAATATTTCTTCATCCAGAGACGGGATGAGTCAGGCTCAGACAGAGAGCTATACGGCTGCAAAGGGAGGAATTACGGCACTTACCCACGCTATGGCAGTCAGTCTTGCGGGAAGGATAAGGGTCAACAGTATTTCTCCCGGCTGGATTGACACTGAGGGAATGCTCTATGAAGGAGCAGATGCTCTCCAGCATCCCGCAGGACGGGTGGGAAATCCTTTGGATATTGCCCATATGGCTCTTTTTCTCTGTTCGGACAAAGCCGGTTTTATTACCGGAGAGAATATCCGTATTGACGGTGGAATGAGCAGACGGATGATTTACCACGGTGAGGAAGGCTGGAGCCTGAAAAGCTAAAACTCATCCTTATGGGTCTGGGCATAGTAAAAGATATACTGCTGCATGATTCCGGCACCATCCCTATATTTGGGAAAAGGATTTTTCCCCTTATATTTTTGCTCTATTACTTTTTTAATCCAGGTATCCACCGGAGCCAGTCGGGTTCTTCCGTAAGCAAACAAACAAATACAGTTGGCTACTTTTTCACCAACACCGGAAACCTGTTTCAGGGCTTCAAAGAGTTTTTTATCTGAGTAGGAGGACAGGCGGTGAAGATCAAGCCGACCTGAGTTTACTTGTCGTACAGCATCAACAATATAGGGAGCACGATAGCCCAGCTTATATTCTCTGAGCATTTCTTGCGTAACGGTGGATAGCTGCTGCGGTGTAGGAAAGGTATACAGCTTTTCGGAGTCAAGGGGTAAAGAGGTTCCATAGTTGACGGAAAGAGTTTCTACTGCATTTTTGATGGCAGGAATGGTTTTCTGTTGGGAAATAATGAAGGTAATCAGCATTTCCCAGGGATCCTGCCGAAGTATACGTATACCCCGGCCATTTTCGGCAGCGGACAGCATATATTTATCCCGGGGACCGATTCGCTGACGTATATTGGCATAGCTACGCTCCAGATCGAAATAAGGATACCATACTGTTTTCCAGATTTCTTCTGAACAGCTCACCTCAAAATATTCAGAGGAAGAGAGAGCTTCTTTAGACAGCTTTCGGATATACAGAACCTGCTCGCCGGTAATAAAGCGATAGGTTCCGTCTTCCATAGCCTTTACCCGAAAGCATTGTCCGCTGTCTGCTATTTTCTTTAAATCAAAGTCATCAGTAATTGAGATAATCATATCTTATCCTATTCCGGTATTTTCCTTTAACTTTTCCTGAGGGTTTATCATATCACATAACTAGCTATCCCATTGTAACATATATATTGCCGGTTGAACAAAGGAAGTTTTAGCGTGAAGCATTAGAAAAGGAGGACATGACTTTTTTTACATCAAAACGACTTTTTTTGACACATTCCGGTTAAAGCAGAGAAATTCTGTTAGAATCGATACAAGGTATCTAAGGTACATTGCGTTTTGAAAACGCTTAAATATAGATTTTTACCAAAGAAAGGAGAAAGAAGCACAATGAGAAGAACCTATAAGCGATTGTTGGCTCTGATTTTGGCTCTTGCTATGTTGGCAGGAACCGGAAGCACTTCCGTAGGCGGTAATGTCTATGCGGCTGAAGTAGCCGGGCAGACCATATCCGGAAATGAGCTTACCAATGAGTCTTTTGAAGAAGAGACAACAGAAGAAGTTGTAACAGAAGAAACAGTAGAAACACAAGAAGCCACAGCAGAAGAAACTGTGGAAGAGACGGTGGCTGATGAGGAGGAAGAGACAGAAGCAGCTCTCTCCGGAAATGAGACGGCCAGTACGATTAAGACTGAAAACCAAGAAGAAAATACCGGGGGGGGGGTATGAAATCCCCGGTTTTACCCGACTAAAGGGGAATACGATTTTAGATCCAAGCAAGTATTATCTGATTGTTACAGAGGACAGTGCAGGAAGAATCTATGCCCTCTATGGAAACAGCTTGGGTATTAGGAAAGCGGGAGATCTGTACAAGGATCAATCCAAAGAAGGCCAGGTTACAGCAGAACTGACCATATCTGGCGATGATGTAAAGGCTACCTGGCTGAACAGTCCGAGTACGCCCATTTCGGTAAATGATCTTCGCTTTACGGTAAGTTCGATGGGAGATGGTTACCGTTTCCGTTCCTCTGAGGGATATTATCTAACCATGGATACTTACTTGTTTGGGGATCATGGTGTTGAATTGACCATACATACGGATGACGATGGGATTGGCGATGGAGAAGGATACCTGATTCGAAACGGCAACCGATATATTTACTTCGCAGCTTATGGAGATGAAGAAAAGGCAGCACAATTTGCAGCATACTATACCGATTTCTGGGGACCCGCTGCCAGATTACCTGGCTATCACTATACCATCTCTCTCTATGAACAGAATGATGTAACAGTAACGGTGGACTTTACCAAGTTGGAGGATATGCTTAACCAAGCAAAGGTTACCTATCCAGTAGAGAAAGATGGAGAGAATGCAGCCAAGTATACCGCTGCCACTTGGAATGACTTTAAGGTGGCTTTGCAGGAAGCACAGGAGGCTGTGGATAGTCGAGCGAATACAGATCTGACCCAGGAGGATGTGGAGACACTGGAGTGGAATCTGCGCAATTCCATGAATGCCCTTGTAGAACGTCCTGTCTACACAGAACCTGAGGAGTATAAATATCTTCTGGATACCGTAGGTCAAGTGGAGGCAGGGCAGAAGTATGTGCTTTATCTTGGGTATCCTAGCGGGGCACAAGTGGTAGGTATAAATAAAAACGCAGGGACTATTGCACGCTGGGGTGGAGTTCGTGTAACTGGTAATGAGCTTATACTGGATACCTCAACCGTAAGTGAGGAAAGCCAGGTTTGGGAAGCTGTTGACGTTGGTAATGGTAAAATTGCTCTTAAGTCCACCTATGGCAGTATTACGAAATACCTTGATCTTGATACCCAGAACCGCAACGATGTTTATGTATCTGATACTCCTGTTGGACTGACTTTTCTACGTACAGGGAGCGGAGAATATGAATTTTGGGGTAACTGGGGATTTACTTGGTTCGAGATGAATGGTGGCAGATATGCATATGCCAGATATGTAGGTACCAGTGCTCTGAACAGAGCACCAGTAGCATTCTATAAGAAGACTATTGTGCAGAGTAGTGGTAATCAGGATTTGGATATTGCGGATTGTATTGCTCCGGAAGGATCTACTCAGGATCAGCCCTTTACGGATGCAATTGGAGGAAGCACAAATTTTGGCTCTCCCAGTTTAACTACCTTTGGAGATGGCAAGGTGGCGGCAGCAGCCACAGTACAGTGGAACAGCGTCAATAACTATGGTGGTACGGATGTGGTAGTCAGTGTATCCTCCAATGATGGATGGAAATACAAGACTCCTCTTTATTTCAATGACACTGTAAATGTCTATGTTGCACAGGGGGCCAGCTTCAGTGACCCCATGCTGACAGCAGATGATAGCGGAAAGTTCTATTTACTGGCCAACCTCTTTCCAGGAGGAGCAGGAAAGGTATCTGGAAGAACCACAGGAGATGCTCCTTGGAGCCCACAACAGGCCAACGGCTACGTAGATATTGATGGGGAACAAAGGCTGGTACTTTATTATACGGCTATCACCGACCAGCAGAGTGACAACAATTATGCCTATTATATAGGAGATTTTGTTACAATCGGTAATAAAGAGTATGCACCGGTTTATGAATACTTAGGCGGCGATCAGTATGCCGAAGTGGCCGACTTCTATGTAGATAAGCAATATAATCTGTACGAAGCGGTAGAAAACAGCGATCCGGAGCCTATGTACTGCAGACAGCGGGCAGGCAGTGGTGAAACCCAGAAATGGGTACAGCAGAACGTCTTTTTCTTTGAAAGCTATCTGCATGTACGGTGTACCAACTATCTGGTTCTGACTACTTCCGATAATGAGGGAGAAACCTGGTCCGACTTTACCATTCTTAACCCTATGGTAAGAGAGAACAATACCGAAGCCTTCTATGGTACGGCCGCAGGGGGACAGGGTATTGTAATGGGAAACCTTGTGGTATTCCCCTGCTATAGCTGGGGAAATACATCCGGAGGAAACCAGTATGCCTCCTTTATCTATAGCAATGATGGGGGACAAACCTGGCATCGTGCACCCCAGGCAACGGCTGCAGCAGGCTCCAATGAAAGCAGCGTGGTGAAGCTTGATGACAACCGCTTAAGGATGTTTGTGGGAGATAACAATGCCTGGTTAGAGTATGTAGACTATACCTGGAATGGCCAGGAGTGGAGTGTAGGTGGAGTAACCATACTGAAGGATGTGCATACTACTGCAAATCGCCAGGTTTCTGCCATTACCTGCCAGATTCAGGACAAGACTATGATTATAATTTCCGCCTCCCGTAGTCAGGATAATGACGGAAAAATCTATACTTTTGAACTAAGTGGTGATGCAAAAAGAACTATGACTCTGGTAGATACCTATGACATGGATCCGAATCAGAGCAATGACTATTTCGCCCATTCTGCCCTTATCGGACATTTGAGTGGAGCTGAAGGGGAAAGCTTAAGTGTACTCTATGAAAGTAAGAGTAGCCCTAAGACGCTTACTTATACTTCTATCCGCGTGGAAAATATTTGGGCTAATTCTGTCTTCCGAGCAAAGATTTCTGGAACGATAGGAAACAGAGTTTATAGCGGAACGAGAGTAAATATCGATGAACTCGTTAATGGTACAGGTCTTCAGGTGGAGAAGGTACCGGCTGACAGAGAAGGGGATATCACCTGGGAGTGGTACAGTGATGAAGCCGGCAGTAATCAGCTGGCGGAAGCTCCTAAGGATGCCGGCACCTATTGGCTGAGGGCCACAGTAGAAGCAGACAGTAACTATAGGGCAAGCAGAAGCAATGTCATTCCCTTTACCATTGAGCAGAGGCCATTAACTATTGAGAGGGTTGCGGTAGAGCAAGAAAAAGACAGCTCAAGGGTAACAGACATAACAGAAGTGTTCTTTAAAGGACTTGTAGGTGAGGCTGACCAGCTGACTATCAATGAGGATTATACCGTTGTCTTTTCCTATAACCATGAAGACATACAACATGCCAATGAACTGGAAGTTAAGGTTACCCTGGAAGTGGGCAGTGAAAAAGCGGCAAACTATGAGCTGATTTCTTCCACTTACATCTTTAAGGCAGAGAGCCATAACGATATCTGGCTGACCAACATTGGCAGTCAGGAGTATACGGGAGGTAAGACTACCCAGAGCTTTGTCCTGTACGATGGAAGTACTCATCTGAAGGAGGGGGTAGACTATACCGTTTCCTACAAGAATAACGTCAACGCCAGTGAGTGGCAGCTACCGGCTTCCAGCCCGAAGAATGCGGTAGTGATAGCCAGTGAAGGAGCAGGGGTTCAGCTGATGAGTGTGGGAGGAACCATAGACCTTTCCCAAATTAAAGACCCTAGCTTTAATGCACAAAAGGCTCCTCAGATGATTATTAAGATGAAGGGAAACTATACGGGAACCCATACCATTTATTACCAGATTGAAAAAATAAGTCTTACCGATAATGCGGATATTGCAGTAGATGATCTTACGGTTACCTATACCGGTAAGAAGCAGACACCCATTCCGGTAGTTACTTGGAAGGGTAAGAAGCTGGTGAACAATAAAGATTTCTATGTGGAGCAGTACATCACCGAGAAGGCAAACAAAACGGCCTTTACCGGAGAGGCAAATAAACAGACGGAAATTACACTGACTCTTGTAGGTAAGGGGAACTTTACCGGTAAGAAAGATATTAAGCTGATTATCGGTAAGAAGGATCCCGCCTTGGAAGAAATTTCCATGAGTAAGGTAACCGTAAAGGGTGTAAAGACGCTCATCTGGGATCAGGCTGCAGCAGCTGCACCAGCGGGAATGACCCAGGAGGCTATCAGCGTAACCTACAAGAAGGATGCCCTGACTTATCAGGCAGCGGCTGTCAGCACACAGGATACGGCTGGACAGCCGATAACGACCGAATATACCATCCGCTATGAAAAGAACGCAGCGGTAGGAACGGCCACGCTTATTCTGGAAGGAACAGGAGTAGATGTGGATGGCGACAAGCTGGCCTATATCGGAACCAGACGAATCAACTTTAAGATTACCGGAAACAACATCAGTAAGGCACAGGCAACGGGCTTACTTAAGAGTTACCAGTATACCGGTGAAGAGATTCAGCCTACCCAGCTGATGAGTGGAAATGAGAAGACGGTTAAGTTTACCTATCAGGCAAATAAAGCAGCACCGGTTACTGCACTGGAGGAAGGAACTCACTATACCGTTTCTTACCTAAAGAACATCAACAAGGGGACCGCCAAACTGGTTCTTACAGGTAAAGCAGAGGGCGGATATAGCGGAACCAAGAAGATTAGCTTTAAGATTGGTGCGGATGTTCTTGGCACGGCAGAGATTACTGATCCTTTGGCAGTAGCCGGGGACAAGCTGATGAAAATGCCCTATATGAAGGGAGGTAGCAAGCCTTTAGTAACCGTAAAAAATCAGGCAGATGAGGTGCTGGTATATGGTGTGGATTACACGGTAAGCTATAAGAATCATACCAAGATAGCAAATATAAGCGCCACTAAGCGGCCTACCGTGGTGATTAAGGGTAAAGGCAATTATTCCGGAACCCTTGAACTACACTATGAGATTGTGCAAAAAGACCTCAAAGATTATCCGGATAGCGTATATATCGTAGCCAAGGATAAGGTGGAAAGCACCAAGAAGAATGGTTGGAAGCAGAGCTTTAAGGTATACGATGCAGATGGAAAGGTGATTTCTACTGCGGATTATGATAAGAATGCAGAGTATAAGCTGACCAAGGTGCCGGAGAATACGCCGACAACCCTTACCAAGGATCAGGTGCTGACGGATCCCACTACCGTCGTTCCCGCAGGAAGCGAGATAACGGTTAGCGTAACGATGAAGGGAAGCAATTATAAGGGAACCGTAAGTCAGACCTATCGGATTTTGCAGACAGGCTATGACATCAGCAAGGCGACTATCCAGATCAACCCGCAGGAGTATACGGGAAAAGAGGTTCTGATTGAAAAGCAGGAGGATCTGAAGAAGGCCGTTTTGAAGAACGGAAAAGAGCTTAAGAATCTCTATCTGGTAGCTGGAGAAGAGAACCAAAAACAGAACATTCAGGTAGTTAGCTACGAGAAAAACATCAATAAGGGAACCGCAAAGGTGACCTTTGAGGGAATAGGTGAGTATGGAGGAACCAAAACGGTAACCTTTAAAATCGGCCAGCGTTCCATTACCCAGTGGTTTAACGATATGTATTCCACCTGGCAATGGTATTTCTAAAACTGAAGAATTAAGAGACAGCTCTATGGAATTTAGGTTTTTAAGGCCTTGAAGTTCCATAGGGCTGTCTTTTTTTCAGAAGATAAATTTCCGGCAGCCCTTGTGAAATGGCTATGGCTATGCTACAATCAGGAAATGTCCGGGGAAAGAGGTGAGAATCCTCTGCGAGCCCGTCGCCGTAAATGCAAAAATCCTTTGGGAGTAAATCGACACAAGGATTAGAGAAGGAAAACAGTCTTACCTGCAGCCACATGCAGGGACAGGCCATTGGAGAATATCTGAGAAGGCTGTCTGTTGGATGCATTAAGCCGGAATATCCGGACAGAAATATTCCCGTATTATTTGCAGATTAATAGATTATGAGCAAAGAAGAGCCGCGGGCGCCGGTTTAAGGGAAGAATAAAAGAATAAGGAGAACAAAAATGATGAAAATGAAGCTGAGTAAGAAAACTTGGTCATTCTTCCTTTGTATGATGCTGACTGTGGCTATGGCATTTACTGCAATCGGATGTAATGGCAAAACAGGAGAAACGACAGAAGTCGAACAGACTGCAAAGATGAGCACCCAGGCAGAACTTCAGGTTCTGGGAGAAGGAAGCACCCAATTTATGCTGTCTGTAGTAGACGGAGAGGGGAAAGAAAGCTTGTTTGAAATCCATACCGATAAAACCAGCGTGGGAGAAGCTTTAGTGGAGCTGGGGCTGGTAGAAGGTGAGGAGGGTGAATACGGCCTTTATGTGAAAACGGTAAACGGCATCACAGCAGACTACGATGTGGATCAGACCTATTGGGCATTTTATATCAACGATGAATATGCCATGACCGGAGTGGACCAGACTTCCATTACAGAAGGTGACAGCTATTCCCTTCGGGTAGAAAAATGAAGCTGACCCTCAGGGAGATGACCACCTTTGCACTTTTGGGCAGCCTGATGTATGCTTCCAAAATAGCACTGGAGTGGGCCCCAAATATACATCTTCTGGGTGTATTTACCATAGCCTTTACCATCGTATACCGTAAAAAAGCCCTTTACCCCATTTATACCTATGTTCTGCTTAATGGGTTGCTGGTAGGATTTTCTACATGGTGGTATCCTCATCTGTATCTTTGGCTGATTTTATGGGCAGTAGTAATGGTTCTGCCCAAAAATATGCCGCCAAAGGCAGCACCGGTGGTTTATATGCTGGTTTGTTCGGCTCATGGTTTTTTATATGGAACACTATATGCTCCCTTCCAGGCGCTTGCTTTTGGATTGAATCTGGAGGGGATGATTGCCTGGATCATTGCGGGGCTTCCCTTTGACGTTATTCACGGCGTCAGTAATTTCTTTTGCGGTATTTTAATCATGCCTATTGTACGGGCATTAAGACTTGCAGAAAAAGGAATGTCCCGTGGACAGGAATAGGGAAAAATAACGAGAACTCCTTATGCAGATATGTAAGGGTACATAATCTGCATGGGGAGATTTTTTTGCCCAAAAAAGGAAAATTTACAGAATATTTAGCTTTTTTTCAGTTTTTTCATTGTATCGGAGTATAAAATTTTTTATACTGATGTTAAAAAGTGTGCTGACAGTTTACAAGCAGGGAGGTACTCATGGCCTATATCGAATTTAATCAGGTGGTAAAAGAATATGTCTCCGGAGAAACGAGGATACGGGCTTTGGATAATGCGGATTTTCTGGTGGAAAAGGGTGAGCTGGCCGTTATTTTAGGCTCTTCCGGTGCGGGAAAAACCACGGCCTTGAATATACTGGGAGGAATGGACGTCCCTACTTCCGGCAGAATTTTAGTGGATGGAAAGGATATCTCTCGGTATAAGAAGAAACAGCTTACCGCATACAGAAGAACGGATATAGGCTTTGTATTCCAATTTTATAATTTGGTGCCGAATTTGACCGCTTTAGAGAACGTGGAGCTGGCGGCCCAGGTGTGCAGAAATTCTCTGGATGCTTCCGAAACGCTGGATAAGGTCGGACTTAAAGGACGTAAGGGCAATTTTCCTTCCCAGCTTTCGGGAGGAGAACAGCAGCGTGTCGCTATTGCCCGTGCCATTGCAAAAAATCCTAAGCTTTTATTGTGTGATGAGCCTACCGGTGCATTAGACTACAATACGGGGAAGCAGATTTTACAGCTTTTGCAGGATACCTGCCGAAAAGAAAAAATCACCGTTATTTTAATTACCCATAATTCAGCTCTGGCACCTATGGCAGACAGACTGATTCGCTTTAAAAGCGGAAAAGTAATTGAGATGGTAACCAACAGCAACCCTACACCTATTGCAGAAATTGAATGGTAAAGATGAAAAAAGCAGCGGCTAAGGATATCCTTAGAACTATTGGAAAAGAAAAAAAGAGATTTATCTCCATAATGCTGATTACCACACTGGGAGTTACTATGATGACAGGACTGTCAGCAGGCTGTAGGGATTTACGTTATTCTGCAGACCGCTTTTTTGACAGTCAGGAGCTGTTTGATATCAGTATTCAATCCACTCTGGGACTGACTGAGGAGGATGTAGAGGTATTGTCCGGTATTGAGGGGGTCAGGAAGGCTGAGGGCGGCTATAGTGAAATTGTGTATACCCAGAGTGGGGAGCTTAACAGAACGGCAGAAATAAAGACTCTGCAGACAGAGGGGATGAATCTTCCCTATGTGCTGGAAGGCAGGCTGCCCGCTAAGGCAGATGAAATTGCCGTGACGAAAAATTATGTTAAGGATACGGGAAAAGCAATAGGAGACAGGCTTACCATTGAAGAAATGACGAAGGAGGATGAAGAGGAAAGTCCTGTTTTTGTCCATAAGGAATATGTAATCACCGGAATAGTGACAGATGCCATGGATATCAATAATACAGAGGGCTCAGTGGCCTTTCGTGCCACCCCCAATGCAGATTATACGTTCTTCGTATTGGCGGAAGCAGTGGACAGCGAAGTGTTTACTGCGGTTTATCTTTCTTTGGAGGGAGCCGGAGATCTGTTATGCTATACCACGGAATATGAGGATAAGGTTGCTGCTGTAATTTCCTATATTGAAGAGGAGATAAAGGAACAGCGTGAACAGGCAAGATATGACAAGGTTCTGGATGAAACACATGAAAAAATTAATGATGCAGAAGCAGAGATGAATGAAGCATTTGCAGAAGCGGAGGAAGAATTAAGCGATGCCGAAAAGGAAATAGTTGATGGCTGGGAAGAGATAGAAGATGGTCGACAAAAGATTAACGATGGCCGTCAGGAGCTTGTGGAAAAGGAGCAGGAGACAGCCGGGAAAATAGCTGATGCCCGGGCGGAAATTGAAGAGGGATACCGAAAGCTGGAGGAAGGAGAACAGGAGCTGAAGGAAGCTTCCTGGCAGCTTTATCAGGGAAATCTCCGGATGGCAGAAGGACGTGCAGCGTTGGAGGAAAAGGAAAAGGAGACCCTGGAGCAGATTGCCGAAGGAGAGGCTGCCCTTGCCGAAAGCCGGAAGAAAAATACCGAAGCGAAGACTGCTCTTGCAGGGAAGGTAGAGGGAATAGCCTCAGCCTTTAGCGAGAATTGGCCCGCTGAAGTCTGGAATGCTTATGTGGCTGCTGTTACACAGACCATAGCCTCTATGCTGGGAGGACAGGGCGGGGATATGTCTTTTGCCATGACCGACCAAGAGCAGGAAGCATTGCTGCAGGAAGCAATGAATGCGGTGTCAGCAGCCCGGCCTGAACTGGTCATAAACTTTAATCAAACCTTTACCGCACTGGCAGCTGCGGATCCCACCCAGGATGCCCAGGCCTTTGTTTCCCATTTGTTCCAGTTGGCTGCGGCCACCGGTATGCTGGAGGCCACTGACCGGCTACTGGATCAGGCTTCCCTTACACTGGCTGAGCAGAAGGCTTATGCCCAGGGACAGTTTGCAGCAGCATGGGAAGAAATAGCAAAGGGGGAAGCAGAGCTTGCAGATGCCACCGGACAGATTCATGAGGGGAAGGCAGAGCTGGCTGAAAACAGACAAAAATTAGATGAAGCAGTCCTGGAACTACAGGAGAATGAAGAGAAGGCAAAGCAGGAATTTGCAGATGCAAGGGAAAAGATTGCGGAGAGTGAACAGGAACTGACCCGGGGTGAGCAGGAGTTGATCCGGGGAGAGAAGGAGCTGGCAGACCACCGGGCAGAGTATGAAGAGGAAAAAGCCAAAGCAGAGGATGAGATAGCAAAAGCCAAAGAACAGGCAGAGGATTTGGATATGACCCAGTGGTATGTTCAGGACAGAACTTCCCTAAGCGGTTATGTGAATGTGGACAGTGATACCACCTCTATTGAATCCCTGGCCTCTGTTTTTACCATTGTTTTTCTGGTAATTGCTATTCTGATCAGCCTGACCACGGTTACCCGCATGGTGGAGGAGGAAAGAGGACTGGTAGGAACCTATAAGGCTCTTGGCTTTACCGATGGAGAAATACGGAAGAAGTATGTAATTTATGCTTTTTTGGCAAGCTTTGCGGGAGGAATTTTGGGAGATTTCTGTGGCTTTATTGTACTGCCTAAAATTTTGTTTCTGTTTTTTGATGTTATGTATTTATTTCCCCACTATTTGATTCGCTTTAACCTTAATTCCGGTACTGTGGGAATGCTTCTGTTTATGCTGGGAATCGTAGGTGCAGCAATATGGGCCTGTGATACAGAGCTAAAGCAGCTTCCGGCACAGCTGATGCGGCCTAAGGCACCTAGGCTTGGCTCTAAGGTATTTCTGGAGAGAATTACACCTTTATGGAAGCGGCTTTCCTTTCTGAATAAGGTGACCGCCCGTAATCTTTTCCGTTATAAAAAAAGGCTGCTGATGACGGTTCTGGGGATTGCCGGCTGTACTGCGCTGGTGCTTTTCGGTTTTGCCATCAAAGATTCGGTGGCGGAGCTGATGCCCCTTCAGTATGAACGGGTCTACAAATATGATTTACTGGCTGCAGTTCAGGCAGAGGATAACCATAAGCTTTTAAGCTATATGGATAAAAATGATGAAGTAGAGAAATATCTGAATATTCAGGTGGAGACCGTTAAGCTGAAAAATGCCGAAGGAAATATGGAGAAGGTTCAGATTATGGTCTTTCCCGAGGAGGCAGACATCAGTCCCTATGTAACTTTGATTAACCGGAAGGGAGAAGGAATAGCGTTACCCGAAAAGGGGATTTATCTGACGGAAAATGCAGCCAAAAGCCTTAAGCTGGAAAAAGGAGAGACTGCATGGATGCAGAATCCGGATTTGGTACAGGTAGAGGTGGAAATCAGTGATATTGTAAAAAATTACCTGGGAAATAATATTTACATGTCCCAGAAAGCCTACGAAGCTGCCTTTGGGGAATATTCGCCTAACGGGATTCTGGCTAATCTGTCCGATACCTGTGAGGATCAGATTGGTTTTTCAGATACCCTGTCCATGGAGAGCTGGATACTTTCTTCCGTCAGTACACAGGATTTGAAGGAGGGATTCGGGGCTGCATTCACGCTGATCAACATAGTGGTCTATGTGGTACTGATCCTGGCGGCGGGGCTGGCTTTCGTTGTATTATTCACTCTGGCAACCACCAATATTTCCGAAAGAATCCGGGAGCTGGCTACCATTAAGGTGCTGGGATTTTTTGATCGTGAGGTACATTTATATGTCAATAAGGAAACTCTGATCCTTACCGGAATCGGTATTCTTCTGGGGCTCCCCACAGGAGCTGCCATGAGCAGTGCGCTCACGGATATTTTAGATATGCCTTCCATTTATTTTGCAGTAACGATTTATCCCAAAAGCTTCTGGCTGTCAGCAGGAATTTCTTTGCTGTTTGCCTTAATGGTACAGATTTTGACCGACAGAACCCTGGACAGGGTGGATCCCATAGAGGCGTTGAAGAGCGTAGAATAGGAATTCATAAAAATCCCATAGGAATAGTGGGAAATAATAAATTCTCTTTAAAGAATTGAAAAACCTTCCCCTTCGTTTTATGATAGAAAATACAAACCGATGGACAATTCGGCAAGTAACTTTTGAGAAAGGTTCGGATCAGGAAAGGAAGGGCGAATGAAAACAAGACAAAAGATAAAAAAAGTGATTATTCTAACGACAGCCAGTATGATAGCGGTATTCTTATGGACAATATGGGGTGGTAAGCCTCTGGAAGCCAGGGCGGCAGGCAGAACGGTTTCCATAGAAGCTTGCCTTATTTCCGGGGAAGAGGTGGTTTGTCATCTGAAAGCTACCCAGGTACCCGCAGGAGATGACGGGCTGTATTATCTTTATTCCAATGAGGTATTTCAGGACGGCCCCACGGGAAGTATAGCAGCTACGGTTGAGTGTGGGGCCGATGTTACCGTCAGCTTTCCCCTCCAGCATAATACCCCTCAATCCAATTTAAGTCGGAAATTTTTGGTGGCAGTTAAGCAGGGCGGGCGGATGATCCAGGTGAGTGATGAGCATTATATCACCAATCCGGAGGCAGCAGCTGTCTATACCGCTGTACCTATGGAGGCAGGAATTAAAGGGCTTTTGCCGGATGGGGATATCACCGGTGCAGAAATAAAAGAGCTGGGAATCAGTCAGGTGGTCTATAATATGCCTCTGGATAATATTTGTGTAAATGGAGATACTGCGGGAGCAATTCCTTTTTCCTATAATGGGCAGACCTGGTATTTTAATGGTGCTGTGATTCCTTCCTATGATAACACAATCAAGTATCTGAATAATCTGGGAATCAAGGTTACTATGGTATTGTTAAATTGCGGTACGGGAGAGTATACCTCCCATCTGGTGCATCCAAAGGCGGTGGGAGGTGACTGCCCGGGCTATGCCCTGAATGTTGAGGATGAGGCTGCCGTCAACCACCTAAAGGCCATAGGTGCCTTTCTTGGACAGCGTTATTCCGGGAAGACAGGCTGTGGGCAGATAGATAACTGGATTCTTGGAAATGAAGTTAATGCCCGTACCTCCTGGTGGTATACCGGCTCTTCTTCCTTGGATTTTAACGTGAGTATTTATGTTAAAGCCTTTCGGATTTTTTATAATGAGTTAAAAGGGATGAATGCTAATGTGAGAGTTTACAATTCCCTTGATCAGGAATGGAATCGTAAGTCCAATCCGGGCAGCTTTTTGTCAAAGGATTACCTGGATCGATTTAACTACTATATATTGCGTGAGGGGAATATTGACTGGGGACTTTCCTTCCATCCTTATAATTCTCCGCTGTACGATCCTTATGCCTGGAACGGTCCTTCCGTCTGGGTGAAGAATAGTCTTTCCTCACCCTATATTACCATGCAGAATCTGGATATTCTAATTGATTACATGCATCAATCCCGCTTTTTAAGTCCTACGGGAGAAGTCAGAAGTATTTCTCTGGCAGAAATCGGTTATACCTCCAGCTTTGGCACCGATAAACAGGAAGCTTCTGTAGCCTACGGTTATTTAAAGGCTGCTTCACTGCCGGATATAGATGCCTTTATGCTCTTTAGGCAAAGGGATGATGCCGAGGAAATGAAAAGCTATTTGGCCATGGGACTGACCGATCAGAACGGAAATAAGAAGCCGGCCTATGAAATCTATAAAAATCTGGGAACGGAAAAGGAAGCTGCAGCAAAAGCCCGGGTATCTGAAATCATCGGTATGGATATTGACGAGATGATAAGGGAAAAAGTCCTGTGGACCAGAGCAGGAAGCGGAGTTGTGGAAATGCCCTAATAGAGCAGGTTATTACAAAAAAATCCGTTGCATACCGAAAAACCGAAATGTACAATAGAAGTACATAAATTGGAAAGGTGAAAGGAGAAGGGAATGGAAATTTTAATCACTGCAGCAATTATTTTAATCATTTTAATCGTTTTTATTTGCGTGGGTTATGTGAAATCACCTCCTGATACGGCATTTTTGATTTCCGGCTTTCGTAAGCCGCGAATCCTGATTGGAAAGGCCGGGATTCGGATTCCTTTTTTGGAGCGCTTGGATAAGCTGTCTTTAAAAATGTTTTCCGTAGATGTAAAAACTACGGATTATGTTCCTAACGCAGAGTACATTAATGTTAAGGTGGATGCCACCGTTAAGATACGCATTGGTCAGACAGAGGAGATGATGACCCTTGCCTCTAAATTCTTTTTAAATGAGGCAGAGGATATGATTATTCGCCGGGTACAGGATACTCTGGAGGGTAATATGCGTGAAATCGTAGGTCAGATGCGTTTGGAAGAAATGGTTACCGACCGTAAGGCCTTCGGGGAGCGGGTACAGGAAAATGCTATCCCGGATTTGAAAAAAATGGGTCTGGAAATGATTTCCTTTAACGTGCAGTCCTTCTCGGATCAGAATAATGTAATTGAAGATTTGGGTATTGATAATATTTCTCAGATTAAAAAAGGTGCGGCAGTTGCCAAAGCCCAGGCTGAACGTGACATTGCCATTGCCCAGGCTCAGGCAGCAAAGGATGCAAATGATGCCAAAGTACAGTCTGAAATGGAAATTGCGGAAAAACAGACCTCTCTGGCCATTCGTCAGGCAGAGTTGAAGCAACAGTCAGACGTAAAGAAGGCAGAGGCAGACGCAGCGTATTCCATTCAGGAACAGGAGCAGCGTAAGACCATCGAGGTGGCTTCGGCCAATGCCAATATTGCCAAAGCTGAACGTGAGGCTGAATTAAAGGCTCGTGAGGTTGAGGTAAAGAAGCAGACACTGGATGCGGAAATTCGTGCCAGGGCGGATGCGGAACGCTACCGCCAGGAGCAGGAGGCTCAGGCGGATTTGTTTAAGCGCCAGAAGGATGCAGAAGCTCGTCGTTATGAGAAGGAGCAGGAAGCTTTTGCGGAAATGAAGATTGCGGAGGCTCAGAAATTTGCCAAAGAGCAGGAAGCAGAGGGTATTGCTGCTGTAGGTAAGGCAGAGGCAGAGGCAATTCGTGCCAGAGCACTTGCAGAAGCAGAAGGTATCGATAAGAAAGCGGAAGCGATGAAGAAGTACGGTGAAGCGGCAGTTATTGAAATGGTTGTTGGCGCTTTGCCTGAAATTGCAAAGAATGTGGCCGAACCTCTCAGCAGGGTGGATAAGATTACCATGTATGGAGAAGGAAACAGCACAAAACTGATTTCCGATATTATTAACGGCACCACTCAGGTAACGGAGGGAATCAGTGCCGGAATGGGAATTGATTTTAAGAGTCTGATTCTGGGAGCCATGGGAGGAAAGCTGGTTGCAGATGCAGCTTCGCCGGATATTGTCGTTACTGCCCAGACAGGAGAGGGAAAGAGTGGAACTGATGGAACAATATTTAAAGAAAAATAGAATTATTACGGATGGTTCCTTTGGTACATATTATGCCCAAAAGTATGATACCCTTGAAATGCCGGAGCTTGCCAATATGCATCATCCCCAGCGGGTAAAGGAGATTCACCGGGAATATATTTTGGCAGGAGCAAGACTGATTCGTACCAATACCTTTGCCGTGAATAGGGAAAATATGTCCGGGGATTTAAAAAAGGTTCGGGAAAATGTCGAAAGGGCCGTTGACCTTGCCCGGGAAGTGGTTAAAGAACTGGATAAACAGGTTTTTATTGCCGGGGATATCGGCCCGGCCGGAGTGGGCAGGGAAGAAGAATATTGTCAGCTGGTGGATATTTTTCTGGAAAAAGGCATCTCACTTTTTACTTTTGAAACCTTTGGAGCCATTGAGGAAATCCTTCCGGCTGTTAAGCGGGCAAAGGTAAAGGCAGCTACAGTATTTGTAACCTTCAGCGTAAATCAATTTGGCTGCAGCAGTCAGGGCTTAAGTGCCAGAAAGCTTTTGGAGAAAGCTTTTTCGGTAGAGGAGATTGACGGTGTGGGTTTAAACTGCGGTGTAGGACCCGGTCACATGGAAAAAATCATGCAGACCATTGAATGGAAGGAGGATAAATTGCTCATTGCCCTTCCCAATGCCGGATATCCTAAGCGGCAGAAGGACTATCTGGTATTTAATAATCAACCCTCGTATTTTGCCCATGCAGTCAGTAAACTGGCTGAAAAATATCGTTTGAATGTTGTGGGAGGCTGCTGCGGTACCACACCGGCATTTATCCAGATGCTGGCAGAGAAAGTGCAGACTGATTTTGGGAGAGAATCTGCCAGGACGATCAGCAGTCAGCAGCTTAATCCACAGAGAAAAAGCAAGGCTTTCTTTTTAGATGAAGAAGGAAAGGTAAAGGAGAAAAAGCTGATTGCAGTAGAATTGGTACCGCCCTTTAACGGCCAGGATGAACAGCTTCTGGCCGCAGCCTACCAGCTAAAAGGTGCACCGGTGGATGTGATTACTTTTCCGGATTCGCCCTCAGGAAGAACCAGAGTGGATTCAGTTCTTATGGCAGCAAAGGTAAAGAGGGAAACGGGAATGGCCGTTATGCCCCATATTTGCTGCAGAGACAAGAATGCCATCGCCATGCGTTCTTTGTTTTTAGGAGCTGCGATTAATGATGTGCATAATATGCTGATTATTACCGGAGATCCCATTCCCACACTGGAGCGTCAGTCAACTAAGGGAGTTTTTAATTTCGATGCTGTAGGATTAATGAATATAGCCAGGGATATGAATGAGGAAGGAATGACACAGGTACCCATCAGCTATGGAGGGGCGATTAATCAGGGCAGACGGAATCTGGAAATTGAAATCACCAGAGTGAAGCGAAAGATGGAGATGGGAGCGGAGTTCTTTTTGACCCAGCCGGTTTTTTCCCGGGAGAGTGCAGAACGTATCCAACAAATTAAGGAAGAGACAGGAGCAAGGATTTTATGCGGAATCATGCCTTTAATCAGCCGCAGAAATGCTCAGTTTATGCAAAATGAAATTCCCGGAGTTACCGTACCTATGGAAATTATACAGCGTTATCCTGAGCAGGGAAGTAAGGAAGAGGGAGAAGCGGTTGGAATTGCTGTTGCGAAGGAAATGATCAAGATAACAAAAGATTTTGCAGACGGCTATTATTTTTCCTTTCCCTTTAATCGGGTATATCTATTGGAAAAAATATGGGAATACTAATCAAAAAACGCATGGACTTCTTCCAACAAGAATAAAATAGTTTAAGCTTAAATTTTACGAAAGCATCAAAATAAATACTGAAAGTGGAGGTCAAGCATGAAGGTTTTATTGATTAATGGAAGTCCTCACGAAAACGGATGTACCTATACCGCACTTCGTGAGGTGGCGGATACCCTGGAAAAGAATGGAATAGAAACCAGAATCCTGTATTTAGGTGTTAAGCCTGTAGCAGGCTGTATTGCCTGCGGCAGCTGCCGAAAAACAGGAAAATGCTTTGTGGATGATCGGGTCAATGAAATAATGGATGACATGGATGAAATTGACGGACTTGTGGTAGGCTCTCCTGTATATTATGCAGGAGCCAGCGGGCAGCTTACGGCTTTTCTTGATCGGCTGTTTTATGCCGGAAGTAAGGGATTTGCCGGAAAACCCGGTGCTGCTGTAGTCAGCTGCCGCAGAGGAGGAGCGACAGCAGCCTTTGATCAGCTGAACAAATATTTTACCATCAACTGTATGCCTATAGTATCTTCTCAGTATTGGAATCAGGTTCATGGGAATACCCCCGAAGAGGTACGTAAGGACGAAGAAGGGCTCCAGACCATGCGGACACTGGGAAGCCATATGGCATGGCTGTTAAAGTGTATCGAGCTGGGAAAATGTAATGGCATTGAAAGACCTGTTCCTGAAGAAAAGATTGCAACGAATTTTATTCGGTAAAGTTATGAATATGTTACATCTTAATTATTACTTCTCCCCCTTAGGAAGAATTACTCTTGCTGCAAATGAAGAGGCATTAACAGGGCTTTGGTTTGATGGACAGAAATATTTTGGGGCAGGACTGACGGGAGAGGAGCAGGAAAGGTCGTTGCCTGTTTTTGAGTGTACAAGGCATTGGCTGGATATTTATTTTCAGGGAAAGAATCCGGAGTTTATGCCGCCCTTGTCTTTGGAAGGGACAGATTTCCAACAGAAGGTATGGAAAATTTTGCTGACCGTTCCCTATGGAAGGACTATAACCTACGGAACCATTGCGGCACAGCTTGCGGCTGAAAATGGATTAGTACGCATGTCTGCTCAGGCGGTAGGAGGTGCAGTGGGACATAATCCTATTTCGGTTATTGTTCCCTGCCATAGAGTGGTGGGACGGCAAGGGCAGCTTACCGGCTATGCCGGTGGAATAGAGAAGAAGGAGAGACTATTGGCTCTGGAAGGGATTTCTCCGATCAGTATTCACAGGGCAGGGAGCAAATAAGAAAAGCAGAAAGAGAATTGTATGAAATAAGAAACAGGAGGCGGACTTTTAATATCCGGCTCCTGTTTTTTGCAGATAATCAGTTTCAATTTAATAATTGGATTTATGAATCTCAAAATAGCTCTGAGGATGCTTACATACGGGGCAAACCTCGGGAGCTTTTTTCAGGCCTACGGTAATATGGCCGCAGTTACGGCATTCCCAAATCTGAACATCACTCTTTTCAAATACCTGAGCAGTTTCTACGTTCTTCAGGAGGGCACGATAACGTTCCTCATGAGTTTTCTCAACTGCACCCACGGCACGGAACTGAGCGGCAAGCTCGGTGAAGCCTTCTTCGTCAGCTTCCTTAGCCATACGGTCATACATATCGGTCCATTCTGCATTTTCGCCTTCAGCTGCATGAAGCAGATTCTCAGCAGTATCACCAACTTCACCAAGAGCCTTAAACCATAATTTGGCATGCTCCTTTTCATTGTTGGCAGTTTCTTCAAAAATAGCGGCAATTTGTTCAAAGCCCTGTTTTTTAGCCACGGAAGCAAAAAAAGTATATTTATTTCTTGCCATAGACTCACCGGCAAATGCTTCCCACAAATTCTTCTCCGTTTTGGTTCCTGCATAAGGATTATTTCCCATCGTTAGTTTCCTCCATTCCTTTTGTTTTTTATAGTAAAGGGAACAGGCCCTTTCTATACCTTTTTCCTGTGTTTTAGACAGCCACCGCAGTCACAGAACTCCTCCTTACCCTCACAAAGCTCATAATCACCGCCTTCAATTCTCAGAGGACGGCCCTCCACCAGGGCAACAGCAATTTTATGACGGGCCTGTGTGTAAATCTGCTGTACAGTAGTACGGGCTACCTTCATATAAACTCCGCATTCCTCCTGCGAGCGGCCTTCTTTATCCAGAATGCGAATAGATTCATACTCGTCAATAGTAAGAAATACAGGCTCTTTTCGGGAAGGACTATCCAGGGGGGCAAATTCCAAAGTGACGGGTAACTGACAAACCTTTCTGGATTTACGTGGTCTTGCCAAATAAACCACCTCCTCAATTACTCCCAAATATGTTTCCCAAGTGGGATAAAATAATTGTATCCCTTTTTTTGACATATGTCAATACAAATGTTTACATCCTATAGCTTGCTTCCGGTCAACATTTCGTAACCCTGCAGGTATTTTTCAATGGTCTTATCTACAATATCCTGAGGCAGAGTCCAGTCATGTCCTGGATTTGCCGTAAGCCAGTCTCTGGCAAACTGCTTGTCGAAAGAGGGCTGTCCGTGACCAGGTTCATATTCATCCGCGGGCCAGAAACGGGAACTGTCGGGAGTCAGCATTTCATCACCCAGAACAATATTGCCTTTCTCATCCAGACCGAACTCAAATTTGGTATCGGCAATGATAATTCCCCGGCTTAAGGCATAATCCGCACATTTTTTATATAGAGCAATGGTATAATCACGAAGCTTTGCAGCATATTCCTGACCCTTTCCGGGAAAGGCTTTTTCCAGATGCTCTACACTTTGCTCAAAAGAGATATTTTCATCGTGATCACCGATTTCAGCCTTGGTAGAAGGGGTGTAAATAGGCTCAGGAAGCTTGTCAGATTCTTTTAAGCCTTCCGGAAGGCGAATACCGCAAACTGTGCCGTCGGCCTGGTAGCTCTTCCAACCGCTGCCGGTGATATATCCGCGTACAATACATTCTACAGGAAGCATATTTAATTTTCGACACATCATACTGTTGCCGTCAAAACGGGGCTGGCGGAAAAACTCCGGCATATCCTTTACGTTGGTGGAAATCATATGATTGGGAACAATATCTCTGGTTAAATCGAACCAGAAGCGGGAAATCTGAGTCAGAACGGTTCCCTTTTTGGTAACATCATTATTCAAAATTACATCAAAGCAGCTGATTCTGTCTGTAGCCACCATAATCAGGCTGTCACCGTTATCATAAATCTCCCGTACTTTTCCTTCTTTGATTGGTTTCATGGTATATACCTCGCTTATTTTATATAATAGAATCATACTTACCTTATTAGATAACCAAATTTTCACTCAAAATGCAATGACTTTAAAGAAAAAGATAAAAAGAGATTTTTCTTTTCCTGATGAATATGATATGATTAAATAATTCCGGACAGCAGAATAATGGGCTGTTTGGATAAGAAGAGTAAAAGCATACACAGGAGGATTCAATCTATGTTGACTATAGGAGCAAAAGCACCGGAATTTTCTCTTCCGGATCAGAATGGGGTAATCCATACCTTAAAAGAATATGCGGGCAAAAAGGTTATTCTCTACTTTTATCCTAAGGATAATACACCGGGCTGTACCAAGCAGGCCTGCGGCTTTAGTGAGAGGAGCCCGCAGTTTCAGGAAAAGGGAGCAGTTATCATCGGCATCAGTAAGGATAGCGTGGCCAGTCATAAGCGTTTTGAAGAAAAGTATGGCCTGAATTTTACTTTACTGGCAGACCCGGAACTTGGGGTAATCAAAGCCTATGACGTATGGCAGGAAAAGAAGCTCTACGGTAAGGTTTCCATGGGGATTGTACGAACCACCTATCTGATTGATGAAGAAGGAACGATTATAAAGGCATGGGATAAGGTAAAGGCGGCAGAAAATCCTCAGCAGATGCTCGATGAGCTGGAGTAGGGGAAAGCCGTATGCGAATAGTTATTTCACCGGCTAAGAAAATGAAGCACGACAGTGATACTCTGGAGGCTGTGGGGAAGCCGGTCTTTTTGGAAAAAACAAAGGAAATTCT
>JBJELS010000205.1:0-1914 GCA_051879275.1 Lachnospiraceae bacterium | reverse complement strand
AGTGATCCGGAAAAAAGCTACCATCTGGAGCTTGTTTGTGCCAATCCCCATCAGGCAGAGCAGCTTCAGGAGTTACTTCGGGGATTTGAGCTGGATGCCAAAATTGTGCCCAGGAAAAAGTATTTTGTGGTATATTTAAAGGAAGGCTCAAATATTGTGGATTTTTTGAACATCTGTGAGGGGCATAAAGCTCTGATGGATTTGGAAAATCTGCGGATTTTAAAGGAAATGCGCAATTCCATCAACCGGAGAGTAAATTGCGAAACGGCCAATATAGCCAAAACCGTGAATGCGGCTGCAAAGCAGTTGGAGGACATCCGTTTTATTAAGGAGGTTGTAGGTTTTTCCAAGCTTCCACCTGCCTTAAAGCAGATGGCAGAGGTGAGACTGGAATATCCGGAGGCAACCCTTAAGGAGCTGGGGGGATATCTTGATCCGCCGGTGGGTAAATCCGGTGTTAATCATAGATTGAGAAAACTGGGTGAGATTGCAGACCTTTATAGATGATATATCGAGGAATTATGAAAAATAAGGAGGAGTAAAAATGAGTCGGAAAGAAGTTACGGTGCAGATTCCCGGAGGCTTGGAAGCAAGACCCATTGCTGTACTGGTACAGGTGGCAAGCCAGTATGAGAGCAGCGTTTATCTGGAAGTAGAGGGAAAGAGGGTCAATGCCAAAAGTATTATGGGAATGATGACTTTGGGCCTGAATGCAGGAGAGAAGGTCATTATCGAAGCAGACGGTAACGATGAAGAGGCAGCTGTGGAAGGAATGGAGAAGTATATTACCGGACAGGAAAAGTAAAAGGTAAGAGTGGAACAGAAAAAATTGACAATTTCTGTTCCATTTTTTTGTGGAATGGGTTATACTGTTTTTGTATGCAAATTTATTTTATTAAAATGGAGGAATGGAACATGTTAGTATCAGCAAAAGAGATGCTCGACAAAGCAAAAGCCGGCCATTATGCAGTCGGACAGTTCAACATTAACAATCTGGAATGGACTAAGGCGATTTTATTAACCGCTCAGGAGTGCAACTCTCCCGTTATTTTAGGTGTATCTGAGGGTGCTGGAAAGTATATGACCGGCTATAAGACTGTAGTCGGTATGGTAAATGGTATGCTTGAAGAACTGGGAATTACTGTTCCTGTTGCCCTTCACCTGGATCACGGTTCATTTGACCACTGTGTAAAATGTATTGAAGCAGGATTTTCTTCTGTTATGTTTGACGGTTCTCATGATCCTATTGATGTAAATGTAGAAAAGACTAAGGAAATTGTAGCTCTGGCTCACTCCAAGGGAGTTTCCGTTGAGGCAGAGGTTGGTTCCATCGGCGGAGAAGAAGATGGTGTTGTAGGCATGGGTGAGTGTGCTGACCCTAAGGAATGTAAGGCAATTGCTGATTTGGGAATTGATTTCCTGGCAGCAGGTATTGGAAATATTCATGGCAAATATCCGGACAACTGGGCCGGCTTATCCTTTGAAACTCTGGATGCTATTCAGCAGCTGACCGGTGATATGCCTCTGGTGCTTCACGGTGGTACAGGTATTCCTGTAGACATGATCAAGAAAGCAATTTCTCTGGGTGTTGCAAAGATTAACGTTAATACGGAATGTCAGTTATCTTTTGCAGCTGCTACCCGCGAATATATTGAAGCCGGAAAGGACCAGCAGGGCAAGGGCTTTGACCCTCGTAAGTTACTGGCACCCGGTACAGAAGCGATTAAAGCTACCGTTAAAGAGAAAATGGAGATTTTTGGTTCCATCGGCAAAGCTTAAAATGATAAACATCAGAGAGCCATCCGGAAGGGTGGCTCTTTTTCTACAAAGAAAGAAGAGAAATGATTCAGGTATCACAGGTCAAAAAAAATTATGGAAAAAAGCGGATACTGGAGGAAATAAGCTTCCGTGTCT
>JBJELS010000204.1:0-1916 GCA_051879275.1 Lachnospiraceae bacterium | reverse complement strand
TAGTCATCGTCCGTATCTCCGGTAACCAGACCGCAGGAAATACCCGCAACTGCCTTCTTAATAGGTACACCTGCCGCCATCAGGGACAGAGAAGAGGCACAAACGGATGCCTGGGAGGTAGAACCATTGGATTCAAAGGTCTCCGAAACGGTACGAATGGCATAGGGAAATTCCTCTTCACTGGGAAGCACCGGTACAAGAGCCTTTTCAGCCAGTGCACCATGTCCGATTTCCCTACGTCCGGGTCCTCTGGAGGGCTTGGTCTCTCCCACAGAGTAGGAAGGGAAATTATAATGGTGCATATAACGCTTATTGGTTTCGTTCACATCCAGTCCATCGATACGCTGCATTTCAGAGAGTGGAGCTAAAGTGGTAACCGTACAAATCTGTGTCTGTCCTCTGGTAAACATGGCAGAGCCGTGTACACGGGGAATCAAATCCACTTCCGCTGCAAGAGGGCGGATTTGGGTGATTTCACGGCCATCTGGACGCTTATGATCCTTTAAGATCATTTTACGAACCGTTTTTTTCTGATATTGATAAAGAGCCTCTCCGATTAAAGGAAGCCATTCTTCCTTATCCGCAAAAGCCTCCTCCAGCTTCTCCCGGATAACACGGATGTTCTCTTCTCTAACCTGTTTCTCGTCCGTAAATACGGCCACTTCCATTTCTGCCGGGGTAACGATTTCCTTCATGGACGTAAACAGTTCTTCCGGAATGGCACAGCTGGTATAGCTGTGTTTGGGCTTACCTGCCTCTTCCACTATTTTGTTGATAAAATCGATAATGGTCTGATTGATTCCATGAGCCATATAAATAGCTTCAATCATCTTTGCTTCAGGTACTTCATTGGCACCTGCTTCAATCATAATTACCTTTTGGGCGGTGGAGGCAACGGTCAAATTCAAATCGCCGTTTTTCCACTGCTCCTGGGAAGGATTAACGATAAATTCTCCATCCACCATACCAATCTGAGTAGTGGCACAGGGCCCATCAAAGGGAATATCGGAAATAGAGGTTGCAATAGCACTGCCCAGCATAGCTACCAGCTCGGGGCGGCATTCAGGGTCTACACTCATCACCAGATTATTTAAGGTCACATCATTTCGATAATCCTTAGGGAAAAGAGGACGCATGGGGCGGTCTATTACACGGCTGGTCAGAACCGCATTCTCACTTGCCTTCCCTTCTCTCTTATTAAATCCACCGGGGATTTTTCCCACAGCGTATAGCTTTTCCTCATATTCCACACTAAGAGGGAAAAAATCGATTCCGTCTCTGGGCTTTTCGGAAGCTGTTGCAGTACAAAGTACCGTAGTATCACCATAGTGCATAAAAGCACAGCCGTTGGCCTGTTTACCCACTCTGCCAATATCAACGCTTAAGGTATGTCCGGCCAGTTCCATTGTAAATGTCTTATACATGGTTTTCTCCTTTTTCTTCTTTATTTTATCCGAAAGAAAGGCCCGAAACTACTGATAAAAACATCGGCTCAATGTGCTTATCAGTGGTCTCGGTATGGTCCTTCCTGACGGAGAGTTACCTAATGTAAAAACAGGGACTGCCCCTTTTAAGACAGTCCCGTTATTTTCTTTACCGATTATTTTCTGATTCCCAGCTTCTCAATCAGTGCACGATATCCTTCAATATCTGTTCTTTTCAGATAGTCAAGCAATCCACGTCTCTTACCAACCATCTTTAACAGACCCCTTCTGGAATGGTGATCCTTCTTATTCTCTTTCAAATGCTCAGTAAGCTCAGTAATTCTTGCCGTCAATACTGCAATCTGAACCTCAGGTGATCCTGTATCACCCTCAAATCTTGCATATTCTTTCATAATAGCACTTTTTTTCTCTTTAGAGATCATGATAAAATCCTCCTTATTCTTTCTACAGCTATACACTAAGCATGGGACG
>JBJELS010000203.1:0-8837 GCA_051879275.1 Lachnospiraceae bacterium | reverse complement strand
CCATGACTATTATGATTATGACTGAAAAGGGAATCTATGCAGCCAGAGACAGGCTGGGAAGGACACCTGTGGTTATTGGAAAGAAGGAGGGTGCCTTCTGTGCAGCCTTTGAATGCTTTGCCTATTTAAACCTGGGCTATTCGGATTATAAGGAACTGGGCCCCGGGGAAATTGTGGTGATGACACCGGAAGAGGTGATTACGCTCTCCCAACCCGGTACAGAGATGAAGATTTGTACTTTTTTGTGGGTTTATTATGGTTATCCTTCATCCTCTTATGAAGGAGTCAGTGTGGAAGAGATGCGATATAACTGCGGAAAGCTTCTGGCCGGCAGGGATGAAGTGGATGCAGATATTGTTGCCGGTGTGCCGGATTCTGGGACAGCCCATGCCATAGGGTATTCCAATGAATCGAGAATTCCCTTTTCCAGACCCTTTATTAAGTATACACCTACCTGGCCAAGATCATTTATGCCCACTATTCAGAGTAAGCGTAATATGATTGCTAAAATGAAATTGATTCCTGTACACGATTTGATTCGGGAAAGAAAGCTTTTATTAATTGATGATTCCATTGTACGAGGGACACAGTTGGGTGAGACCACCGAATTCTTATATCAGAGCGGAGCCAAAGAGGTTCATATACGTCCGGCTTGTCCTCCCATTGTCTATGGCTGTAAATATCTGAACTTTTCCAGATCCACTTCTGAGATGGATTTGATTGCCCGTAAAATGATGGAAATCATAGAAGGAGAGAGACCCTCCGATGAAGTAGTAAAAGAATATACCAATCCTGAATCGGAGCGGTACGCAAGAATGAACGAAGAAATACGAAAGAAATTGAATTTTACCTCTCTGCGTTACCATCGTCTGGATGATCTGGTTCGGTCGGTGGGAATTAAACCCTGCAATTTATGTACCTATTGCTGGGATGGAAAAGAGGAGTAAGAAAGGCTGGATTTTACTAATGGAGGAGAACAGAGAATTGCTCCGAAGGGGAAGACGAAGGAAAAGGAAGCGGATTGTATTGCTGCAGAGACTAGGAGTTATCCTGGTGGTGCTGGTAGCAATTACAGGAGGAGTCTATGGCTTTAATCAGCTTCCCCATATAAAAGTGAATAAATTTTTTAAGGAGGCTCAGACCTATACTGAAGCGGAGGATTATGCCAATGCATTGGCTTCTTATGAGAAAGTATTAACTATCGAGGCCGGAACGGTAAAAGCCTATCGCTATATGGCAAATCTCTATTTGGATATGGAGGATTATCAGTCTGCAGAAGAAATTCTGTATAAGGGACTGGAGGAGACTCATGATGAGACCATCCAGGAGACATATCTTACGGTAAAATACAATGAATCGGTTAATGAGCTGAACACAGATGACTGTGATTTTAATACGGTAATGCGTCTTCTGGAAATCCTGGAGGCAGACAGCGGTAAGACAAAGGTTTATGAGCTGATGGATACCTGCAGAGAAAGGCTGTTCAAAATGACGGATGGGGAAGGAGTTAATTTGCTTTTTCTTTCCGAGCAGGACGGGTTGGGATACAGGGCTTATGAGGCTCTGATCAGGAAAATGCTTTCCCTTTATGAGAAGGATGGGCAGGAAGAAATAAGGCAGCAGCTGATTGCCTTTACCGCCTTTGAGGCAGATAAGCTGGCATTGTCGTCTGAGGCTTTTGCAGCCTATAAAGAGTTGGTTATGGAAGTGACAGATAAGCTTGAGACGGATGAGCTGAAGGAGCTGACTGCCTGTTTGGATAAGCACAGTGAGATACAGGCTCTTTTTGCACCGTTACTTGCAGAATTTGAGGTCGGTAATTTTGAGCCGGCAAGGGATTTTTTGATCAGCGATGAGTATATTGCTATTCGGGATGCCTTCCTTGAGGGAAAGATGGAGTATTGGCAGGGAGAAACCTATATTCCATACAGCAATATGGGAGTTTATCTTTACTGCAGCGATTCCGGACGAAGTTTTTCCTTTATGGATGAGGAAGGGCAGGCGGCAGAGCAGGGATATATTAAGGTATGGGGCTTTAAGTGGTTGGATAATGGTCATCAGAGAACGGCAATTTCTTATGTTCCGGCAAGGGAAGGTAATGAAGTCTATCCCATGACAGAGTATTGTATGATGTATTGGTGGTCTACGCCGGTAGACATGGAGCTTACTGTGGATACCTATGCCAGAATGAATTTCCGTTTCGAGGAAAATACTTATACCGAAGAAGGAAAAACCACAAAGGCCATTAACGATTGGGGCGGAAAGTATGAGTATGAGGACATCTACGAATAATCAGCAGGGAAGCTGCATTTTGATTGGTGCGGGAGATTTGACGATTTCCCATATTCCTGTGGGTGAGCAGGATTTATGTATAGCAGTAGACGGTGGATATGCATACTGTTCTTTATTGGAAATTGAGCCGGATTATATACTGGGGGATTTTGATTCTCTGGGAGAAGGACAGCTGGAAAGACTTAAAGAACTGGAACAAAAGGATAGTCATAGAGTGATTCGTATCCCCAGGCAAAAGGATGATACGGATATGCTGGCGGCCATTAAGCTGGGGCTGGAGAAAGGCTATCGGAATTTTTGTATTTACGCAGGAGCCGGAGGGAGGCTGGAGCATACTCTGGCCAATATCCAATGCCTGCTTTATTTAAAGGAGCATGAGGCCACTGGGTACATGCTGGATGGCACAGGTATGATTTTGGTGGCAAAGGAAGAGGCTGTCAGCTTTCGGGAAAATCTTGAAGGGTATCTGTCGCTTTTTTCTCTGGGGGAAAAAGCTGTGGTTTCCATCGAAAATTTGAAATATCCCTTAGAGCAATATGAGGTTACCAACAGCTTTCCCATTGGTATCAGCAATGAATTTATGGGTAAGAAAGGCTGTGTTACCGTTCATCGGGGTGCAGTCGTGATTATTATCAGCTGGACAGAGGATTAGACATAGGAATGTTCCATCTGGATGACCACATAAAAGCTCTGATCATATTCCCATACCCGTTGTTGAATTTCATCCAGTAATAAAGATTTACTCAGCTTATAATTGTGGGGGAGTACCATATCAAAGATAATATTGGTATGTGTATTCCCCTTTACCATGCGAAAATCATGCATATGTAAGGACTCATCGATGGAATAGAGAATGGAGTGGATTCTGTCCTTCCACAAGTCCACATCAGGGTCTTCTGTTACAATCGGATCCATATGGATGACTGCTTCGCAGTGCAGCCGTTTATTCAGTGTCTGCTCCAGACGGTCAATCATATCATGAATTTCCAGGATATTTCCGGTAGCGGAGACCTCGGCATGAAGGGAGATAATTAATCTTCCGGGGCCATAATCATGAACGATTAAATCGTGCATGCCAAGAACACCTTCGGTGCCAAGAACTATCTGCTGAATCTGCTCCACAAACTCTTTGGCAGGGGCCTGCCCCAACAGAGGATTGATGGTATCCTTTGCAGCATGATAGCCGGCATAAAGAATAAACAGACCTACCAGGACACCGCAGTAGGCATCAATCTTCCAGTGAAAAAAATATTCTGTAAGTGTGGCTAAAAGAACTACGGTAGTGGTTACAGCATCACTGAGACTGTCAGTAGCCGTAGCCTTCATGGCAGAGCTGCTTATTTTTTTAGCTACAGAAAAGTTATAGCAGGCCATATACAGCTTTACCAGTATGGAAGCCAAAAGAATCAATATGGTGAGCAGACTGAATGCAGTATCCTCCGGGTGGAGGATTTTTTTGATGGAGGAAGAAATCAGTTCATATCCCATAATCAGAATGGCACCGCAGACAATCAGACCGGATAGATATTCAATTCTTCCATGTCCAAAAGGGTGATCGATATCAGCCTCCTGACTGGACATTTTAAAGCCCACCAGGGTGATAAAGGAAGAGCCGGAATCAGACAGATTGTTGAAGGCATCTGCCGTAATGGCAATGGAATTACTGATGCTTCCTGCAAGAAACTTACCCAGAAACAGCAGAATATTCAATACAATCCCCAGGCTTCCGCAGAGCATGCCGTAGGCCTGCCGTACTTCCGGGGAGCCTGTGTCTTCTCTGTTTTTAATAAAAAATCTGCTCAATAGGCTGATCATTTCTTCTGTCCTTTCATACTGCGGTTTTTCTAATCATAGCCTTTTTGCAGAAAAAACACAATCTCCATATTGCCTAATTTCAGCTAAAGGTGTTATACTACATAAGGTCATATTTGATAAATACCTAACAAACTGGATTGTTTTAATAGATGCTGCTCCGGCAGCAGAAATGGAGGAAGAAATGAGTAAAAAACCAACCGTATTAATGATTTTAGATGGATATGGATTGAACAACAGGCAGGATGGCAATGCAATCGCACAGGCCAGAACTCCCGTTATGGATAAGCTGATGAGAGAATATCCCTTTGTAAAAGGGAATGCCAGCGGGATGGCAGTCGGCCTTCCTGAGGGACAGATGGGTAATTCTGAAGTGGGGCATCTGAATATGGGTGCAGGACGTATCGTCTATCAGGAGCTGACCAGAATTACAAAGGAGATTCAGGACGGAACCTTCTTTGAAAACCCTGCCCTGCTGCATGCAGTAGAGAATTGCCGGAAAAATGATTCCGCCCTGCATCTGTTCGGACTTTTATCGGATGGAGGCGTCCATAGCCACAACACCCATCTGTATGGTCTGCTGGAGCTGGCAAAGCGCAATAACCTGTCTAAGGTATATGTACACTGCTTCCTGGATGGAAGAGATACCCCTCCTGCCAGCGGCAAAGGCTTTGCAGAGGAGTTGGAAGCAGAAATGAAGAAAATCGGCGTGGGAGAAATTGCTTCTGTAATGGGTCGTTATTATGCTATGGATCGGGATAACAACTATGACCGGATTAAATTGGCTTATGATGCCTTGACTAAAGGGGAAGGAAATAAAGCGGTTTCCGGCCCTGCAGCGATTCAGGCTTCCTATGATGAGGATAAGACAGATGAATTTGTTATGCCTGCCGTAGTGGAAAAAAACGGAGCACCCGTAGCCTTAATTAAGGATAAGGATTCTGTAATTTTCTTTAATTTCCGTCCTGACCGGGCAAGGGAAATTACCAGAGCCTTCTGCGATGACGATTTTAAAGGCTTCGATCGAGAAAGGCTGGATTTGGTCTACGTTTGCTTCTCCGATTATGATCCTACTATTCCCAATAAGGAAGTGGCTTTCCATAAGATTTCCGTATCCAATACCTTTGGGGAATGGCTGGCAGCCAATCAGATGACCCAGGCAAGAATTGCTGAAACAGAAAAATATGCGCACGTTACCTTTTTTTTTAACGGCGGAGTGGAGGAGCCTAATCCGGGAGAGGATAGAATTCTGGTAAACTCTCCCAAGGTAGCTACCTATGATTTAAAGCCGGAGATGAGTGCCTATGAGGTATGTGATCGATTGGTAGAGGCGATTACGGGTGGAAAATATGATGTGATTATCATTAATTTTGCCAACCCCGATATGGTGGGGCACACCGGAGTGCAGCCTGCGGCAATTAAGGCGATTGAAGCAGTGGATGAATGCATCGGAAAAGCGGTGGAGGCTCTTTTGCGTGTAAACGGAACCATGTTTATTTGTGCGGATCATGGTAATGCAGAGCAGATGGTTGACTACGATTCACATGAACCCTTTACTGCCCATACCACCAATGAAGTTCCCTTTATTCTGGTAAATTATGATCCGGCTTATACCTTAAGGGAGGGTGGCTGTCTGGCGGATATCGTTCCTACTCTGATTCAGATTATGGGAAAAGAGCAGCCGGTGGAAATGACCGGTAAATCCTTACTGGTACGGAAGTCATAAGTAAATTAAATAGAGAAAAGCCCGGGGAGTACTTTGGTTTAAGGTACTCCCCTTTCTTATGTCTTTTTAGAGTGATCAGGGAACAGGAAAAAAGTAGTTGACAAATTTTAACAGACAAAGTATATTTAGTGTACTATGAGTGATAATACACTATAAGAAGGAGGAGACATGATTGTACTGGATTTAAAGGATGCCAGGCCGTTATACGAACAGATTGTGGATCGATTTAAACATCTGATTCTGTGCGGAGCTCTGCCGGAGGATGAGAAAATCCCCTCGGTGCGCAGTCTGGCCATGGAATTATCCATCAATCCCAATACCATCCAGAAGGCCTATGGAGAGCTGGAGCGGCAGGGCTTTATTTATACGGTAAAGGGAAGGGGAAACTTTGTTTCTTCCAACAGCGGACTGAAGGAGGCAAGAAAGGAAGAACTGAAGAAGCAGCTGCTGGAGCTGATTCGTGAGGGCGAGAGTATAGGCTTTAGCCGGGAAGAAATGATGGAATATATCAAGAACGCAGCAGCGGAAGGTGAGGAACTATGATTACGTTAGAAAATGTATCAAAACAATTTGAAGATATCTGGGCAGTAAACAGCGTAAGTCTGACTATGCAGGAGGGAAGTGTATTTGGTTTAATCGGAACCAACGGTGCGGGAAAGACTACTTTGCTCAGAATGGTAACAGGAATAATAAAGCCGGACGAAGGCAGTATTTTCATTGACGAAAAAAAGGTATTTGACAATGAGGAAGCCATTAAACAGCTTTATTTCATTCCTGATGAGCCCTATTTTTTCCGAAATGCCACTCCTAGGGATATGGAAAAGTATCTGGCCACGGTGTATGAAGATTTTGCCTCCGTCCCCTATTATGACTATCTGGAAAAGTTCGGACTGGGAAAAAACAGAAAGATATCCACTTTTTCTAAGGGAATGCAAAAGCAGCTGGCTATTATCTGTGGTCTTTGCTCCAATGCAAAATATCTGATCTGTGACGAAACCTTTGACGGACTCGATCCGGTGATGAGACAGGGAATAAAGAGCATTCTGGTAAATCATATGGAACAGAGAGGGTTAACCCCTATCATAGCCTCCCACAATCTGCGGGAGCTGGAGGATATTTGTGACCATATCGGACTTTTACATGGAGGTGGGGTTCTGCTGTCAAGGGATCTTTTGGAAATGAAATGTGATATCCAAAAAATTCAGTGTGTCTTTAAGGCAGAAGATCAGGTGCTTAAGGCAAAAGCAGACATGGATATTCTGCAGATGGAAAAACGAGGTATGCTTTACACCATTACCGCCAGGGGGGAGAGAGAGGAAATCATGGCTTATTTTGCGGCTCTGGATACAGTTTTTTATGAGGTGCTGCCTCTTTCCCTGGAGGAAATCTTTATCAGTGAAACGGAGGTAGTAGGCTATGACATTAAGAAAATCATTCTTAGCTGATTGTAAGGAAAATTCTAAACGAAGGAACTGGGTGTTCTGGCTGCAGCTTCTGGCATTGTTTATCTGCTTTCCGGGAGCTTTGCTCCTTGGGCTTAACAGTATAAATCGAGATTATCAGCTATTTGCAACGATTTCTTTTCGGGAGAAAATGCTGAACTATAGCAGAATCATTTTTGATTTAAATCCGGTAATCAGTGCGCTAATCATTCTGTTGGCTGTGCTGGCGGGTCTGCAGGCCTTTTCCTGGCTTCATAATAAGAAAAAGGTGAATTTTTACCATAGTCAACCGATAAGCAGAAATCGAAGATTTCTGGTTATCTGGCTTAATGGAGTGGTTAGCTTTTTGATTACCTATCTGGTTAATCTTCTTTTGGGAATGGCCATAGCGGCAAGCTTTGGCTGCTTGCAGCCCCAGATTTTGGCGGTGATTCCCAAGGCTGTTCTGGCACACCTGCTTTTATTTTTAGCGATCTACCAGGTGGCTATCGTAGCAGTGATGCTGACCGGCCATACGCTGGTGAGCTTGAGTCTTACCGCAGTGCTTCTGCTCTATGAGGTTTGTGTAAGAGCGCTAACATGGGCTTATGGAGGCAGCTTCTTTCGTACATATGGCAGTACTGAAGGAAGAAAGGTATTGAATACCCTCTTTTCCCCATTGGTTACCTTTTATTACTATAGCTTTGGACGTGATGTCAATTCCTACGGATGGACAATACCGACCTACAAAGAAATGGTATTTACCATGCTGGGGCTGGTTTTGCTCTTTGGATTGGCAGGCTGGCTTTTATATAAGAAAAGACCGGCAGAAAGTCATGGGAAATCCATTGTCTTTTCAGGACTTAAGAATCCCCTGGAGGTACTCCTTCTTCTGGCACTGGGTATGACGGGAGGAATATTCATCTATGCCATTTCCGGAAGCGAGGTTTTGGGAATCGGTGGAATCATTTTTACGGTTATAATCAGCCATGTCATTATTCGATTAATCTATGAGGTGGATTTTCGTGCTATCAAAAAAGGTGTGCCCGGAATGCTTCTTTCTCTGGCAATGGTGATTTTTATTTTTTATGCCTTTCGTTGGGATATTTTCGGCTATGATAAGTGGATTCCCGATAAAAAGAAGGTGGAAAGTGTAGCTCTTAGCCTGGAAAGCAACTATATGGGGGAGAATTGGATACTGACAGACGGGACGGAGATTCGCCTCGATGATTACTGGCCTTCTAAAATGCAGCTGAAGGATTTGGACATGGTGTACAGACTTCTGGATAAACGGGTAAATATTGAAGAGTTTGAAGAATATGACTATCTCTACCGTTTAAATGTGGTGTTTAAACAAAAAAGCGGAAAAACCATGGATAGGGTATTTTACTTCAGCTATGAGGAAAATTTGGTGGAGATGAATGAAATCTTCCATACCAGGGAGTATCAGACGACCACGAATCAGGTGATGGAGGATAATTTTGCCGAAAACTATAAAATCTTTCAGGCAGAATATGGAAATGGACAGATGGATTATGAGATTCCCGAGGCCAAGGTTCTTTCTTTACTCAGAGCTTATGTCATGG
>JBJELS010000202.1:0-1929 GCA_051879275.1 Lachnospiraceae bacterium | reverse complement strand
GTGGATTACTACGGAAGGCCGGGATATGAGGAAATCAGGGAAGCGGTTGATACTAACGGAATGACCAGAGAAGATTATGAAATCAGCCGCATCTATCAGACCTTCTATAACGGCGAGATGAAGTATTCAGATTTTTTAAGGATTATGGCGGACAGTGCTATGCAACGCTATGAAGAAGAACATCCTTTTTCGGTTAAAGCTAAGGAGGCCAATCAAAAGATTGTGGAATCCCTGTATAGTAAGGATATGCAGCCACAGAATCTTATGGTCTGCCTGACTGCTGCACTGCTTCTTATTTTGCTGATTAGGCAGAAGAATAAAGAGGGATTGATTCTAGGCCTTTGTTATCTGTTTGGACGCTTTTTTGCCTGGTATTACCTTCTTTTTGCAGGACGCTTCCCCCTGAGAATACCTCAGGGTCTGTTTATGACGGATTTGCTCGTACTCTTCGGCTTCTTTCTTTATTTCCGTCTGGATGAGGAAATTGGCTGGCATAAAGGCAAAAGGTTTTCGCTGGCTGCACTGCTTTTGTTTCTGTGTATTTTACTTCCTGTTATTCGCAGGGGATTTATCCATGTGGTCAATGACAGTGCACACGTGGAGATTTACCAGGACAGATGGTATGGGATAAAGGAATACTGTATGGCCAGACCAGAGAATCTTTATGCCATGGGAGGAGGCTCCCAGACACTGTTTTATTTCAGCGATGATATTTTGGAAACGGACAGCATAGGGAAGCCTCAAAATTATTATATTAACATGAATTTTGACAGTCCCAGTCCCAATTATTATCAGAAGCTGGGAATTGGGCAGGATGAAGATATGGCAGAGAGAGTTCTGGAGCTGGAGAACCATTATTGGATTTATGAAACCGGCTGCTTTTCAGAAAGTCTCAGCATCATTCAGTATTATCAGTATCGCTATGACAGCTTTGGCTATGAAGTGGTGGATACCTTTGTCACGGAAACTTCATCCTTTGAGGTTTATCGCTTTTGGAAATAGCAAAAGACCCTGATGGCATAAAGGGAGGTAGCTTTGAAGAAGAAAAAAATCGTTTTTTATATCGGAAGTCTGGCAAAAGGCGGAGCTGAACGGGTTATTGTCAATCTCACTGCAGCCATGCTGGAAAAGGGACATGAGGTACTTTTGGTCACCTCCGTAAAGCTTAAGGAGGAATATCCCTTACCTGAGGGGGCAAGAAGAATTGTTACCTATGAGAAGCTTGAGGAAGTAGGAAAAAACCGAATCCGTAACTTTTTTAAGCGTTGTATTATCCAGCGAAGGGTATGGAAAAAAGAGCGTCCGGATGTTATTGTTTCCTTTATTGGGAAGAATAATGCCATGGCTATCCTTACCGCCTGGGGGCTGAATATTCCCGTACTGGTATCTGTAAGAGGAGAGCCTCATGAAGAATATTATAATAAAGCACTCAGGCTGTGCGCCAAATATCTGTTTCCCGGGGCTTCCGGTATTATTTTACAGACAGAAGACAGCAAGGCGTTTTTTACCCCTAAGGTAATCCGAAAAGCAGTAGTCCTGCCAAATCCCTTAAATCCTGCCTTTGTGGAGGGAGAGACAGCTGACTGCCTTAAGCAGAATATGGATGGGACAACAGCTGGAGGACAAAAGAAATCTTCCGGGAAGCGGATTATCATGGTAGGAAGAATTGATGCCAATAAGAACCAGAAGCTGGTAATTGATGCCTTTTTTCGGATTGCCTCCCGTTTTCCCGATTTCATTCTGGAAATCTGGGGCGATGGAGAGGACAGAGACAGACTTAAGGCTTATGTTCGGGAAAAGGGGATGGAAAATACCATCCTTCTTCCCGGGACTACCCAAAAGGTAAAGGACAAGCTTAAGGCAGGCAGTCTGTATATTCTTTCCTCCAATACGGAGGGAATGCCCAATTCCCTGATGGAGGCCATGGCC
>JBJELS010000201.1:0-8908 GCA_051879275.1 Lachnospiraceae bacterium | reverse complement strand
CCAAAGGAGACATTGTTCAGCTCAATGCTGCCCGACAGGCGTGTGATAACCTCTTTATCCGCCGACAATTCGGGAACAGTATCTAAAATAGGCTTAATCATCTCAAGAATTGGTTTAAGCTGTGCAATACTAAGCGCAAGACCCGCCAAAGTCATAAAGGCTCCGGAAACCATTCCATACGCGGTATTGAATGCATAATAATCTGCAATCGAAATCTGTGTTTTTACTGCCCCATAATAAATCACCAGAGTACCGGTCAATGAAACTGCCATGTTCAAAACGCTGTTCAGCTTGATAAAGGTGGGGGGATTGTAGGAAAGCTGTGCCTGCTTTGCATATAAATTTCCCCATTTGGCAAAAGCTCTTTTTTCGGAACCGGACAATTTTATTTTTTGGACACCCGTAATCAGGGAATAGGACAGACCCGTGCTCTTGCCGGAAAGCTCCATCTGCCTTTTACTGATCTTCATCTGCATCAGCGAAGAAAGTATGGTAAGAAGAACCGTCGTCCCAGTCACAGCCAGGGCAGGAATAACCAGGCCGGGAGCATACTTGAAAATCTGTAAAACATAGATAAGAGAAAAGAGGGAGGTCAGTCCGGTGGAAAGCCCTGCCGAAACCAGCAGGTTACACAGCTGATTGATATATTGTGCCCTCATAAAGAGCTCACCTGAGCTATACTCCTTGAAAAAATCAGCCGGCAAGGACAATACACGCATCATGGTTGCTGCCTGAACTGAGATGTCCATTTTGGTTTTAATGCGAGCCGATACCAATGCTTTCACTGCTCCCATGAGCATTGTACTGATCGACACACATACCATAAATATGGTAACTGCATACAAAAGCTGCATACTTGCGGAGGTAATTACCGTACTGAATAATATGTTGTTCAGTCTGGGCATAAACATTCCCAACAGCGAGACTGCAAGGGTACACAGAAATATCAGAATGAAATCCGATGGACTGAGAGTATGGACAATATATTGCATCAGTGCAGGAATACCCAACTTTTTTGCCGGAAAGGGCTTATAAAAGGCAATGGCATCCTCCGAAAAAAGAGAACCATTCTGCCTGTTTACTTTCTCTCTTTTTCCTGTCTTAAAATCATGGTAGCGGTAGCCTGATAACCCATCCGGAATCAGTGCTACAATACGTCCATCCTCTTTCATCATTCCCAGCATTGCACCTATGGCATCCTGGTACCACCCCTCCGAGAGCTTAACCGTGCGCCGCATGATCCCATAGGGACGCATCAGATATTCCAACTGATCGTTCATATCCTTCAGATTATCCGGCACCTCCCTGCTCTTTGCATGATAGTACTTTAGTATCTCATCAATGGCATTTTGAGTAATGGTGCGGTCATCATTTAACGCATCTGACACCTTTCTGCCCATGATTGCTCCTGCAATATTGACAAAGGACTCGGCAAAAACACTATCGTCATTTCTTTTTCTCTCTTTTATCTGTTCATCAAACCATCCCATGCTTTCCTCTCCTGTCCACTATTCATTGGAGACAAGACTCGTATAAATGCCTCCCTTTGCATAAAGCTCATCATGTGTACCTCGCTCAACAACCTTCCCGTATTCCATTACGATAATCTCATCACAGTCACGAATGGTTGATAAGCGGTGCGCTACTACAATGCAGGTAATTCCTCTGTTTTTAATGGCATCTACCACTTCACTTTCCGTCTTCGCATCAAGTGCACTTGTCGCTTCATCTAAAATAATAATCGTAGGATCCTGTGCCAGTACCCGGGCAATTTCCATACGCTGACGCTGACCGCCGGAAAAATCCTTTCCACCCTCCATGATCTTATACTGATATCCTCCTTCTCTTTGCATAATATCCTCATGCAGCTGTGCATCCCGTGCTGCCATGATCATCTCAAAATCCTGGATGGAGGTATCCCACATCTTGATGTTGTTTGCAATCGTATCCTCAAAGAGAATGATCTCCTGATCCACAACGGCAAGGGAGCCTGTGAATACGCTGCGGTCAATCTGCTCCATCGGCTTTCCATCAAATAAAATCTCTCCGCTCCAGGGCTTATATAAGCCGGAAACGAGCTTTGAAATTGTAGACTTACCACAGCCTGAGCTGCCCACTAATGCAATGCGGCTTCCTGTTTTCAATGACAGGTTAAAATCCTCGATCAGGGGTTCCCCCAGCTTTGAATATCCGAAGGTTATATGCTTCATCTCAATGCAGCCGGATAGCTTACCGTATTCCGCATCATCGGATATCGCATCATCCCGGTAATTAACATCAGCCGGATAGTTCATTACATCTTCAACACGCTCCATCTGCGTACGCATCTCCAGGAGCATCTGTCTGGTTTGAATCAGGGTCATTGCCGGAGAGGTAAAGGAAGACAGGAATCCCTGAAATGCCATGATCATACCCACCGTAAATTCACCTCGAATCGTAAGCCAGACGCCAAGCATTAAAACTGCCGTATTGGTAAGGCTGTTGACCAGAGACGGAATCATACCCAAAACCTGTTCCAGCTTTTGGAATTTAATCTGCTGCGTATTTACACTTGCCTGATAGCCTGACCACTTTTCAAAAAATCCATTCTCTGCACCACTGGCCTTAATTGTTTCTATCATCTCCATCCCTGCTACTGTTGTGCCTGCCAGCTTTCCGGAATCACGCATCTGTACACGGGTAATATTGATTCTCTTTTGGGATATAATTTGAGAAACAATCAGATTAAGAAAAATCGAAACTATTCCAATTACCGTAAGCATTACATTATATCGCAGCATTACGATCAGATAAAAAAACATCATAATCGTATTCAGGGCAAGAGGTGCAAATGCGTCTACAAGACTTCGCGCAATCTGTGCATTAGAAGATTGGCGCTGCTGTATGTCTCCTGCCATACGCTGAGAAAAGAACTCCATCGGCATTCGCAGGATCTGCCACATGAAGGAAGCACTGCCTACAGCGTCTATCTTTCCGTTAATACGCAGGGAATACACAGTCTTTATCCAGATCACAATGAGCTGCAGGATATTAAAAAATGAAAGTGCCACAATAAACGGAGGGAACCAGTCCGGATTCTGACCGGTCAACAGACGATCCAAAAAAATTCTTGAAAAGACCGGATTAATAACTCCGATCAAAGAGGAAATCAGGGTCGTTATCACCACGAATACCACTGCTGTTCCGGCTCCTTTTAATCTGCTTTTCGCAAAGGCAAGCATGGATTTAGGCTTTCCTCCCGGTTCAAAATCCTCCCCCGGCTCCATCATCAGACAGATTCCCGTAAAGCTCTGATCAAAGGTATCCATGGAAACGGATATAACACCCCGGGCAGGATCATTGATGACCGCCTTATCTCCCTTAAAGCCGTTCAACACTACAAAGTGATTGAAATTCCAGTGAATAATGCAGGGAAACCTTCCCTCTGCTTTCAGGCTTTCCGGTTCATACCGATAGCCCTTTGCTACCATACCGTAGCTTCTTGCCGCCCGCAGAACATTTCTGGCATTTGATCCATCACGTGAAACCCCACAGTCTGAGCGTACCTGTTCCAGCGGAATCCATTTGTCATAGTATGCCATAATCATCGCCAGAGAAGCTGCTCCGCATTCCAGCACTTCCAGCTGCATAATGACAGGAACCTTACAAACCCCTGTTGTAATGGGCTTTTTAATCGCTGTTATTTTCTTCTTCATGTATCTGCCCTCAATTCATTAAAAACGAAATCGGATGTATGCTCTCCGTTACGATTTCTGCCTCATAGGTACCGTCTGAAAGCTCTGTATCCGCAATGACCTCATATACCCAGTCTCCAGCCTTAAACCCTCCAATATATAACGCATAGGCATCCATTTTTTCATCAATCTCTACCGGCACTTCAGAAATACTCGAAATCGTATACTTTTTCTCCTGTACCGTTATCGTCATCCCCGACTTCACTGAGTCAATTTCACGATCAGAAACATAACAGATCATTTTGCCATCCTGACAGATGCATACAGTATGTAAAATCGTTTCCAGATTCCCCCAGACTCCCCAGACACATATCCCAAACAGTAAAACAATGACTGCTGTCAATACCATCCACACACCAGGATTTGATACGCGAACATAATCGTTTAGCTGCTCGGGAGAGGAAACCCGCTCTATATTCTTCTTCCTGAAAATCTGATTATCCATCGACTTCCTCCCTTTTTCTTATGTTTCATCATTTCATATACCTACACACATAGGCATACAAAATTCCGTTTAAATAGCCGACCGAATTTTGTATGCCCTGTAGTATTTCCGATTTTAATTATGACCACAAATCCACAAGCCGTTTTCATAGCTGCAATATCTGCAGGCCAAACAGGTGTAGAGACCCTCATATGGACATCTTACAGTATGCCCCTGCCCATTTTGGGTCCAGCAGCTTTTACAAATGAAAAACTCACATTCGTTTTCCATTGTGGTCAGCTTATGGTCATTTGCTGTTCGGTATCTTCCACCTGCTGCACAGTCTACTTCCTCATCTGAAAGTTCTTTCGCAGCGAGATGAAGTCTGCCATTACACCCCTCTGCCTGTTCAAGGGTAGTTTTCTCTCCTGCCTCTTTAGCTAACTCCATCAGTTCCTTTGAGGATTTTGCCGTCTTCATGCTTTTCACCAATTCTGCAATTGTTTATTTCTTTTCCTGTTATGATCTTCGATTGTTTGGCTTGTTACATAGCCAAAGCCCTTTTTCATAACTCATATATTTACAATTTGAACATCCTCTTAATTCATCATTTATCTCCACTTGTTCAGTTAGAGGTGACATTTTGGCGAAGGGACAGTCCGAATAATGACCGTAGGGAATTTTACGGTTGGTACTTCCACAATGCTTACAGGCAAAATACTTACAATCATTGAATACTGTAGTCACCATACGCCCATCATCAATATAGCAGGCTCCTCCCGCTACATTGTCCAGCTCCTCATCCGAAAGCTCCCCTTCCTTATGAAACTGTTCATAATAGGCTTTTGCACTTTCCAAAGAAAAATCCTCCATACCGTTTTCTTTTGCAAGAACCTGAATTTCTTCCGGGGATTTTGCCGCCTTTGCTTTTTCAAGTAGCTCTTTTTTATTCATTCCTTCCAACCTTTTCCTCCTTTGCACATCTTAAAGCTGCACGGGACTGAGATTTCGATAGTCCTCCATAGCCTTTTGTGCTTTTGTTTATTTCTTTTCCTGTTATGATCTTCGATTGTTTGGGCTGTTACATAGCCAAAGCCCCCCTTCATAACTCATATATGTACAATTTGAACATCCGCCCGCTTCATCTTGTTCCGCTACCTGTTCGGATAAAGGTGATATATGGGCATAAGGACAGCACGGTAAATGACCGTATGGAATTTTACGGTTGGTACTTCCACAATGCTTGCAGGCAAAATGCTCACAATCATGGCATACTGTAGTCACCATACGCCCATCATCAATATAGCAGGCTCCTCCTGCTACATTGTCCAGCTCCTCATCTAAAAGCTCCCCTTCCTTGTGAAACTGTTCGTAATAGGCTTTTGCACTGTCCACGGAAAAATCCTCCATACCGTTTTCTTTTGCAAGAACCTGAATTTCTTCCGGGGATTTTGCCGCCTTTGCTTTTTCAAGTAGCTCTTTTTTATTCATTCCTTTCAACCTTATTTCCTCCTTTGCACATCCTAAAGCTGCATGGGACTGAGATTGTGATAGCCCTCCATAGCCTTTAGCGCTTTTTCGTAATAACCGCCGGTAAAGAAAATACACTTTGACGGGTCTGCCGCCAGCTTGTCTCCCGTCAGAGCCAGAGCAATCGCACGGCATCCTCCGGCACAGTACAGAAAAAATCGGCAGGCGCTGCATTTTTGATCGTGCTCTCTGACCTTGTCCACCGTAGTACAAACCTCATCAAGATAGGCACTTTCCTGCAAAAGCTTCTGCAGGCTTCCCGTCTTGACATTGCCGAGGATATCCTTATGCTGCTCATAATAGCCGGACAATTGGTGGCAGGGAAACACGTTTCCGTTAGCAGCAACGGCAACCATCCCTCTGTTTCCCTTGCATACCGGAAGCGTATCCCGATATGTTCGTTCATCATACTGCACCGGAATAAGCGAATAACTCCTGCTGTGGGGATGTACAAACATATACTGCCATATGATCATCCTCATCTTACAATCCGTTTTAATGTACCTGCTTACCAGATCAGCCATATGGTCATAGTATTCTGTAAGCTCCAGACAGGCATTACCTGCATTCTGCACCCACCGGGGAGCTTCTGTTGTACGGATAATACGCATGGAATCCACACCGGCAGCATCTAAGAGCTTTGCCGTTTCCAGCATGGAATCCACATTCTTTCTATGAACGTTTGTCTGCACCATAACCCGAAAACCGTTATCCACACACAATCGAATTGCTCTCAGCGCATCCTCCTGGGCTCCCCTCCGATTCCGAAGCCAGTCATGATGTCCGATCCCGTCAAAGGAAATTTTTATCATGGCCCTGCAGCCCAAGTCCTTCATACGTTCAAGGGTCTGTTGATTAATAAAATAACCATTTGTATTCAGCTCATCTACGAACATATCTCTTCGGTATATCTCTTCCATAAGCTCAAAAAAGTTGGGATGCAGCATGGGCTCGCCACCGGTAACGGTAAAGGAGTTTATTCCGCACAGTTGTGCCTCATCCAGAAGTCTTTTTGCTTCTTCAAGAGACCATTCACTCATCAGCGGAGCATTATCTGCAGCGTTAAAGCAGTGCAGACAGTTATAGTTGCATTTTCCCGTAATCATCCAGTTGATTTTGGGAAAATAACGATTCTCACAATGTCTATATCTCTGCCACTCTGAAAGCTCCTTTTCTTCCACACAGGGGATAATAAGCTCTTTCCTTTGCAATTCCTCCAATAGTGGACTACCCGGAAGGTCTGTTTTTCCGTCACAGGCAAGCAGCAGCTCAAATTCCTCCCTTTTCAGTCCCTTGGCAAATTCCTCTCCCTTGACATAATAGGCATGGGGCACCAGTGTCCATGAGCGCAGTGCTATCTTCGGGTTAAGAATATATTTCATAGATTTCTCCTTTAGGCATATGTGGTTCAATCATTTTTTCGGTTTCCCTCGTAATTGCATAGCCAGAGACCCTTTTCATAGCTCATATGTTTACAGTCTTTACAATTGGGGCCTTCAAAACAATCTGGTGCATGTCCTTCATGAATAAAATTCCTTCCACATTTTTTACAACGATGACCGTCCTCGCAAAAATTGGCTATTGTAGTTACCATTCGCCCATCATCGGTGTAGCAGGCCCCTCCCGCCACATTATCCAGCTCCTCATCCGAAAGCTCCCCTTCCTTATGCAGCTGCTCGTAATAGGCTTTTGCACTTTCCAAAGAAAAATCCTCTATACCGTTTTCCCTTGCAATAGCCTGAATTTCTTCCGGGGTTTTTGCCGCCTTTGCTTTTTCAAGTAGCTCTTTTTTATTCATTCCTTTCATTCTTCCTCGCATTCTGCTGCTTCAGCAGCATTTTAATCATTCCTATCCCTTGACATAATAGGCATGGGGCACCAGTGTCCATGAGCGCAGTGCTATCTTCGGGTTAAGAATATATTTCATAGATTTCTCCTTTAGGCATATGTGGTTCAATCATTTTTTCGGTTTCCCTCGTAATTGCATAGCCAGAGACCCTTTTCATAGCTCATATGTTTACAGTCTTTACAATTGGGGCCTTCAAAACAATCTGGTGCATGTCCTTCATGAATAAAATTCCTTCCACATTTTTTACAACGATGACCGTCCTCGCAAAAATTGGCTATTGTAGTTACCATTCGCCCATCATCGGTGTAGCAGGCCCCTCCCGCCACATTATCCAGCTCCTCATCCGAAAGCTCCCCTTCCTTATGCAGCTGCTCGTAATAGGCTTTTGCACTTTCCAAAGAAAAATCCTCTATACCGTTTTCCCTTGCAATAGCCTGAATTTCTTCCGGGGTTTTTGCCGCCTTTGCTTTTTCCTTTAATTCTGCCATTAAGTTTTTCATTTCCATTACTATTCCTCCACTTTGCCTTCTTATGGCTAAACGGTATCTACATACCAGGTAGCCAGACATGAGTTACATACATAATTAAAGTCAACTCCGAAGATCCATTCAAATACATCTGTGGAACCGCATCGAGGGCATGCATCCTTTCCGGGGGGCTTCACATCCGGACTCCCACATCCTGCCGCTACATTATTCAACTCCTCATCAGCCAACTCTCTGGTGACCGGATGTAATCTTAAGTAATATTCCTGTGCCTTCTCATCCGAAAGCTCTATCCCATTTTCTCTGGCAAGCAAAATCAGTTCTTCCACCGTTTTTACTTTCTTTGCCGCTTTCATCAACTCCTGTATTGATCTTGCATCCATCATTTTTCCTCTCATTCTGCTGCTTTAGCAGCATTTTAATCACAGCATTGCTCCAAGTTATTCACGATTGCACGGATGATCACAAAGACAAAGACCATGCTCATGGACTCTATATCTGCAGTATGTACAAGTATGAGCATTGGGGTTGTCTCTATAAGGCCCGAGCGCTGAATAATACCTGCAGGAATTAAAATCTGTTACGATGAGTCTTCCATCCTTGTAATGACAGCCTCCACCGGCTACATTATCAAGTTCATTCTCTGCCAGTTCACCCGTCTTATGTAGCTGCTCGAAATACACCTTTGCCTCTTCCTCGCTCACTTCCATTCCCATCTCTCTGGCCAGGGAGTAAAGCTCTTGACAGGTTTTAGCCGATTTGGCTTTTTGAATAAGTTCATGGTGTCTGTTTGAGTTTTCCATAGTGTTTTCCTCCTATATCTTGTATTTAATGATACCAGGGTCAAAAGGTCTGAACCCACATGAGCTTGCTCAAATGTGGGTGA
>JBJELS010000200.1:0-1943 GCA_051879275.1 Lachnospiraceae bacterium | reverse complement strand
CCCCGGTCTGGACATTGTGCTGGAACCCCTATCCTTAAGCGTAGCCTGCCATATAGGACCCGGTGCTTTGGCAGTGGCCTGCACTAAGAAGTTACCCAAGGAGTAATCATAATCCTGTATGAACCCTGATGTTCGTACAGGATTTTATCGTAACTGTACAGAAAAGCTGTCAGTTATACGCTATTTCATACAGAGAAAAGAGGATTTATTAATGGCGGCAAAAACCACCTATGATGCTTCCAGCATTACCGTACTTGAGGGACTGGAGGCAGTAAGAAAAAGACCGGGAATGTATATCGGAAGTGTTTCAACTAAGGGACTGAATCACCTGATTTATGAAATTGTGGATAATTCCGTAGACGAACACCTTGCCGGTTTTTGTGACAAAATCTATGTGACCCTGGAGGCGGACGGCAGCTGTACCGTTATGGACAACGGGAGGGGAATCCCGGTGGAAATGCATGAAAAGGGAATCAGTGCAGAGCGGCTTGTTTTTACCACCCTGCATGCAGGAGGTAAATTTGATGATTCTGCCTATAAAACCAGCGGCGGACTTCATGGGGTAGGCTCCTCTGTGGTAAATGCTCTTTCCACATATTTGACTGTAAGAGTCAAAAAGAACGGTTTGATTTATGAGGATAAATATGAACGGGGAAATCCGGTAGTTGAACTGGAAAATGGACTTCTTCCGGTGGTGGGAAAAACGAAAGAGACCGGAACCATGGTTAATTTTCTTCCGGACGATACCATATTTGATAAAACCAGATTTAAGGAGGATGAGGTAAAGAGCCGTCTGCATGAAACGGCCTATCTGAATCCCGGACTGACCATAATTTATGAGGATAAGCGCAGGGCAGAGGCAGAATACATAGAGTTTCATGAACCGCAGGGTCTGATTGGTTATCTGAAGGATTTAAATAAATCCAAGGAGGTCATTCATGATGTGGTTTATTATACCGGAGAAAGTGAAGGGGTCAGTGTAGAGGTGGCCTTTCAGTATGTAAATGAGTTTCATGAGACGGTATTGGGCTTTTGCAACAACATTTATAATGCCGAGGGCGGTACCCACCTCACCGGCTTTAAGACCATGTTTACCACGGTCATTAACAATTATGCCAGAGAATTGAATATTTTAAAGGAGAAGGATGCTAATTTTACCGGTGCGGATATTCGTAACGGAATGACGGCGGTAGTGTCCATTAAGCATCCGGATCCCCGTTTTGAGGGGCAGACCAAGACGAAGCTGGATAATCAGGATGCAGCCAAGGTGGTCAGTAAGGTGACAGGAGAGGAGATTGTCCACTTTTTTGACCGTAATCTGGAAACTCTAAAGGCGGTTATCGGCTGTGCAGAAAAGGCGGCAAAAATTCGGAAGACGGAGGAAAAAGCAAAAACGAACCTGCTGACTAAGCAGAAGTTTTCCTTCGATTCTAATGGAAAGCTGGCCAACTGTGAGTCGAGGGACCCTTCCAGATGTGAAATTTTCATTGTAGAGGGGGATTCTGCCGGAGGCAGCGCCAAAACCGCCAGAGACAGAGCCTACCAGGCAATTCTGCCTATACGGGGAAAAATTCTCAATGTGGAAAAGGCCAGTATAGATAAGGTATTGGCTAATGCGGAAATTAAAACCATGATTAATGCCTTTGGCTGTGGCTTTAAAGAGGGCTATGGAAATGATTTTGATATTTCCAAGCTTCGTTACGGCAAGATTATTATCATGGCCGATGCGGATGTGGATGGAGCCCATATTTCCACCCTGTTGCTGACTTTGTTTTATCGATTTATGCCGGAGCTGATTTTTGAAGGACATGTGTACATTGCCATGCCTCCGTTGTATAAGGCCATGCCCGCTAAGGGAAAGGAAGAGTATCTGTATGATGACAAGGCACTGGAGCGTTACCGGAAAAGCCATAAAGGACCCTTCACCCTGCAGCGGTACAAGG
>JBJELS010000199.1:0-9044 GCA_051879275.1 Lachnospiraceae bacterium | reverse complement strand
AATGCTACTTCGAAAATAAGCATTTTCAAAGTGGAAATAAACTTTTCACTTCAGCTAAATTTAAATTATATTTTAGAAATCAAACTTATCATAGATATCCAGACAATCGAAGGTGGCAAAATAGTCTTTCGGCGTCTCCGCCCGACGAATCAGCTTAACGGAACCATCTTCCTTTAATAAAAGCTCTGCTGATTTCAGCTTACCATTATAGTTATACCCCATGGCAAAGCCATGTGCTCCGGTATCATGAATAATTAAAATATCACCCGTTTCAATTTCAGGCAGCATTCGATCAATGGCGAATTTATCGTTATTCTCACATAAAGATCCCACCACATCATATTTATGGTCGCAAGCCTGATCCTCTTTTCCGCTGACCGTAATATGATGATATGCTCCATACATGGCAGGACGCATAAGATTAACTGCACAGGCATCGCAGCCGATATATTCCTTGTGCGTATGCTTAGCATGTATAGCAGTTGTTATTAAATGTCCATAAGGTGCCATCATAAACCGTCCTAACTCCGTATAGATAGCCACTTCTCCCATTCCTGCCGGAACAAGAATTTCTTCAAAGACCTGCCGAACTCCTTCACCGATTGCATAAATATCATTAGGCTCCTGATCCGGCCGATAGGGGATGCCGATACCTCCCGAGAGATTAATGAACGTAATATTTGCTCCTGTCTCCTGCTTCAGCTGCACTGCAACTTCAAACAGCTGCCTGGCAAGAGTGGGATAATATTCATTAGTCACTGTATTGCTGGCAAGAAATGAATGAATACCGAAATTCTTTACTCCCTTTTCCTTCAGTATTCTAAAGCCTTCAAACAGCTGCTGGGTAGTAAAGCCATATTTGGCATCTCCCGGATTATCCATTATATCCGTACTGATTTTAAATACCCCTCCCGGATTGTAACGGCAGCTGAGAGTCTCGGGAAGCTTTCCTATAGCCTTTTCCAGATAATCAATATGGGTAATGTCATCCAGATTGATAATGGCTCCTATTTTATTGGCATAGATATACTCTTCTGCAGGAGTTTCATTTGAGGAAAACATAATATCTTCCCCCTTTACTCCCATTGCCTTTGACAGCATTAATTCCGTAAGGGATGAGCAGTCACATCCACATCCATAGTCCCTTAAAAGATCAATGAGATAAGGATTTGGTGTTGCCTTTACGGCAAAATATTCTTTAAAGCCCTTATTCCAGGAAAAAGCCTCCTTTAATGCCCTTGCATTCTCACGAATCCCCTTTTCATCATAAAGATGAAAGGGCGTGGGATAGGTTTTAATGATTTCTTCTAATTGTTCTTTACTGACAAAAGGTTTTTTATCCATAAAAATCTCCATTTAAATAAAATAACATTTGTTTCTATAAGATTATAAAAGATTTTTTCTTAGCTCTTCTCCCGACAGCGGACTTAAATAGGCAGGAGCAACATCAAATACCGTCTTACATCCCACCTGTCCTTCCTTATTCATCCGATAGGCCGCTCTGGCGTAAGCCACCAGAACAGATGAGGTAAACTCGGGATTGGAATCCAGCTTTAACTGATATTCAATCAAATGTTTATTTTCCTTATTCATACCGGTCACTCCACTGCGGAGAACAAAACCGCCATGAGGAATCGCACTGTGATTTTTTTGTAACTCTTCCTCGGAAATGAAATGCACAATGGTGTCATAGTCTGCAAAGTAGTTAGGCATATTCTTAATTTCAGATTCAATTTTTCTCAAATCTGCCCCTTCCTCTGCAACAACAAAGCACTCCCGAAGATGTTTTTCTCTGGTGGTAAGTTCCGGATTATTACCGCTTCTTACTGCCTCCAGAGCCGCTTCAATAGGAATGGTGTACTGTTTGCCGTCCTTAACTCCCTCTACACGGCGAATAGCATCTGAATGTCCCTGGCTTACTCCTTTTCCCCAGAAGGTATAATCCTTTCCTTCAGGAAGGATTACATTTCCGTAAAGACGATTCAGGGAAAACATTCCGGGATCCCAGCCCACAGATATTATTGCCGTTTTTTCACCGGCAAGTGCAGCCTTTTCCACATTTTCGAAATGCTCAGGTATCTTTGCATGAGTATCAAAACTGTCAACTACATTATATAATCTGGCATATTCCGGTGTCTGTACAGGTAAATCCGTTGCACTTCCTCCGCAAAGAATCAAAACGTCAATCTTATCCTGCATCTTCTCTAAATTCCCTATGGATAATACAGGCACTCCTTGTGTCTGAACCTTCAAATCACCCGGATTTCTTCTGGTAAATACTGCAGCAAGCTCCATATCGGAATTTTGCAGAATTGCACTTTCTACCCCTTTCCCCAGATTTCCATAACCTAAAATGCCGATTTTAATCATTTTCTTCCTCCATTCTTTAATCTTTATTTATTCCTTCTATTTCCAATAATTTAATTTTATTTCTAAGAGCCTCCTTCATTACCGTTACCAAATTCTCTCTACCGGAATACAGGCAGGTATCGTTGCTGCTGCCCGTAAGCTCCCCGGTCAAAACGTATGTAGAATCTGTTATCAGTCTGATCTGTCCCTCTTCAGGCTTGTCCAAATAAAAAGAAGTTGCCAGCTCCTGACAATCATAATCACTGATAATCACTACCTTCAGTTCCCGCTTAAGTGCCTTCTTTAATGCCGGTACCAGCTGTTCTACAATAGCTTTGGAGGCTGCCAGATACAGACGCATCTCACAACCGGAAATCATATGGATGGCCTTATTCAATATATTATCAGCCCCCTGAATAGTAAGATAGCCATCTGAGCTTTTAACCGTCTCTGGCATATGCTCCAACAAATATTCTCTGTCCCGCTCCAAAGCTCTTATCTGATTGTCTAAAAACTCATTTGCATCTACAGCTTTATAATAAGTAGGATTACCGGACTCCTGAACCATTGCTGCTCCCTTATCTGCCAGACTGCTCAAGGCCCCATACACATTTGAACGGGAAATTCCTGTCAGCTTACTTGCTTCATATCCGGTTAGAGAACCATGTTCCATCAGACAAAGATAAACTTGCGCTTCCTGTCTGCTGAGATGAAAATGAACCAATCTTTCAATAACATCTGTTTTGCTCATTTATTTCACCCGCAATTTATAGTAGTATCTTTTAATACTACTATAAAGATTATTATATCTCATCTTTTCTGTCAAGTATTTTTTCATGTAAACTTCTTTATTTTTTATGAATATAGTTAAATCCAGAATAATAAAACAAAAAAAATCTTGAAAATAACATATGATTTCCAAGATTTTTTGCAAGTTTTTCATCCAAATTATCCATTTTTAATTATTTATTCCTTATTCTGCAAGTCTGGTTGCAGAATTTCTCATAAAATTTTTTTCATTTTTTTGCTTAAATATTTTCAATTTGCCAATCAATTGGTTGTATTCCATTCTGTTCAAGAAAAGAATTCGCCTGACTGAAATGCCTGCATCCGAAAAATCCTCTGTATGCAGAAAGGGGACTGGGGTGAGGAGCCTTTAATATCAGATGCTTTTTATTGGTAAGCATCGCAGACTTATTCTGTGCCGGCCTTCCCCATAAGAAGAAGACTACCGGACGATTTAATTCATTTACTGTTTTAATAACGGCATCCGTAAATTCCTCCCATCCATGACCCTGATGGGAATTGGCTTGATGGGCTCTTACCGTTAATACCGTATTTAACAGCAAAACCCCTTGTTCAGCCCATTTTTTTAAATATCCGTTATTCGGTATATAACATCCTAAATCTGATTCCAACTCTTTATAAATATTCTGCAGGGAAGGTGGAATATCCTGACCGGGCAAAACAGAAAAACTCATTCCATGAGCCTGGTTTTCATTATGATAAGGATCCTGTCCCAATAGGACAACCTTAACCTTATGCAGGGGAGTGGAATGAAAGGCATTAAAAATATCCTCTGAAGGAGGATAAATAACATGACTGGAATATTCTTCTTTCACAAATCGAAACAGATTCCTATAGTATTCTTTTTTAAACTCCGGCTCCAGGGCGGGCAGCCAGTCATTTTGTATCATTGCCATATATTATCCTCTTTCCTCCTAAGTAAATATCTCAGCTTTCTCTCTTCTTTATATCCGCACAGAAACCCCTTCTCTTCTCAGATACTCTTTTACCTCTCTGATCTCCAGCTCCTTATAGTGAAAAAGTGAGGCTGCAAGAGCTGCCTCTGCCTTTCCTATGGTTAATGCCTCCTTAAAGTGTTCTAAGCTTCCTGCTCCACCGGAAGCAATTACGGGAATATTTACCTGTTCAGCAACCTGTCTGGTTAATTCAATATCATATCCGGCCTTCGTTCCATCGCTATCCATACTGGTCAGCAGAATTTCTCCTGCTCCCAGCTTTTCTGCCCGGACAGCCCATTCAATCGCATCAATACCCGTATCCAGCCTTCCTCCATGCTTAAAGATATTGAATCCCCTTCCATCCTCTCTTCTTTTGGCATCAATGGCTACAACTACACATTGGCTTCCGAATTTATCCGCTGCTTCTGAAATCAATTCAGGACGGTCTATGGCAGCAGAATTTACAGAAATCTTATCTGCTCCTTCTCTGAGAAGTATCTTAAAATCCTCTACTGTTCTGATCCCGCCACCTACGGTAAAGGGAATAAAAACCTTCTGGGCAACCCGCCGAACCATATCCACTACCGTGTCTCTCCCATCAGAGGAAGCAGTGATATCCAGAAATACCAGCTCATCTGCACCGGCCTTATCATAGGCCGCTGCAATTTCAACCGGATCCCCGGCATCCTGAAGATTAACAAAATTAACTCCCTTCACTACTCGTCCATTATGTACATCCAAACAAGGAATAATTCTTTTGCTAAACACTACATATCCTCCCGCTTGAGCTTCAAAAAATTCTCTAATATCTTAAGACCTGTATCCGAGCTTTTTTCCGGATGAAACTGGCAGGCAAACACATTCCCTTTTTCTATAGAGGAATGAAAACTAACCCCATACTCCGTAGTCGTCGTTACTATTTTTTCCTCAGCTGCCTCTAAATAATAAGAATGAACAAAATAAACGTAGGAATTATCCTCCAGGCCCTGAAATATCCGTCCCTTATTCCTCAATTCAAGTGAATTCCAACCGATATGAGGTATCTTAAGGCTCTCTATGTTGGGAAATCGCCTTATTTCTCCTTTTAATATTCCAAGTCCTTCTACTCCGGGACATTCCTCGCTTCTTTCAAACAGAAGCTGGAGACCAAGACAGATTCCCAAAAAAGGTATTTTTTCTTCTATTGCCTCCTTAATCACAGGAAGAAGTTGGAAGCTGTTCAGCTTTTCCATAGCATCTCCAAAGTTGCCTACACCGGGAAGAATCACATGGTCTGCATTTAAAATTATTGAAGAATCACGGGTAATTACTGCTTCTTTTCCTAAAAAAGCGATAGCTTTCTCTACACTTTTAATATTCCCTGCATCATAGTCGATTATTGCTACCATTCTTTCCTCACTCTATTCATTGACAATGGCTTGAAGCTTCTTCGTATAAGCCAAGTCGCTTTCTTCATTGATCAACTCCAGAGCATCCTCCTCCGTCAATCCATAATTGGAACTTAAGATTGCCAAAATCTCATTATACACGGTATCCACTTCTCCAGCTGCACCATAATTTGCGGCCAAGGCATATACATCATCCTTAACATGGACACCTTCCAGTAAATAATGCAGTGCCTTAACTTCATCACCAATATGAACAAAGTTATTATAACTGTTCAAATTGGTCTGCATTCGCATTATCGCTCTGGAAATCTGAAACCGCTCCTCATCTCCTTCACTGAGATTCTCTGCATAAAACTCCTTATATGCCGTTTTATATTCTTCCTGGTTGTAAGCTTCCCGTGCATTGGAAAGTGTATAAATAGGCGGAACAAAAATCTCCAGCAAAAGTATGCCAATTAACAAGGAAGCAGCAAATGCAGCCGTAACTATTACTTTCTTTTTGGGAAGAAGCTTTTCCGGCTTTTGGGAAATGACATCCTTTTTCGGTTTTTCCTTCTTTGGCTTCTTTTCCTTTTTAGGCTTGGGAGCTTTTTTCGCTTTTTTCTTAGGATTTTCTTCTTCCTCACCCTTATTTTTCTTATTCTTTTCTTTTTTGGGTTTTGCTTTCTTCTTCTTTTTCCCCTCTTTATCCAGTTGGGTAAGAATTTCCTTATTTTCCTCAGAAAGATTTAAATCCGATGCTTCCGGCACTTCCATATCTTCTGGCTCCTCTTCAAAAAGAAGAGAAATCAGTTTTCCAAAACCGGATTTAGCTTTATCCTCACCACTGCTATTATTTTTAGATTTCTTCCCCTTTTTTTCATCGTCATCCTCGTCCGGAGAAGAACGATCTTCCAGAAGAGAATCTAAATCATCCATACTTAAAACCTGTTCTTCTCCAAGAGGCAAATCATCCTCCTCAAGAACTTCATTGTTTTCTGCCATATCCAGAAGCTCCTTTATATCGGAAACCTCATCATGATTCTCAAGATCAATATCTTCAAACTCTCCTTCTTCAATAGGCAAAAGTTCTTCGTTTTCATCATCCTGTACATTAGCCTTTGCGGCATTCAATAATTCATCAATGCTCTCTTCTGACATCATATCATTTGCCGAAAAATCAATCTCATCAAAATCCTGAGAGCTTTCCTTTATTTCAGCCATTAATTGTTCGAGAGACGTTTCTGACAAATCATCTGAAACAACCGATTCTTCCATATTATCCAAATTGTCCGGCTCTAATATAGCTTCCTCCGGCTCTAATATGGCTTCCTCCGGCTCTAATATGGCTTCCTCCGGCTCTATAACAGGTAAGTCTTCTTCAATAACATCAGCCTCCCCTAAATTATCGTCCTCTATAGGCGATACATCCTGAATATCGCTGTCAGCCGGTGTATCCTGCTGCGGATTAGTATTGGAGCTCCGATCATTATTATCAGTCTCCATTGCTTTTAACAGTTCATCCAAATATTCTTCATTTGATTTCATACTCTTTCCTCCGCAAAGACTTTCTCTCTTGACTAGTTTATCATACTCTTTTATTTTATACAAATTGATTTAACAGGAAGGTAATCGGATCTTCTGCTATGGAGATTCCCCGATTCTTTATTTCCTCCGGCAGTTGATACAATGAAGGATGAACTCTGATCAACCGTGCTTTTTGATTGAGATAAGTAATTTTTTCTGCCGGCCACCGAACAACAGAAGGATACTTCAGACCGACTCCCAATTCTAAAATACATAATTTTTTATTTAAGGTTCCCTGCAGCCACTTTGTATACTTTTCCCACTGTCTGAGATATCCCTCTTCGCTGTACCGGGAAGCACCAATATGATTCATCACCAGCCCTTTACCACAGTGGGGGCAGAGGGGTTGTTTTCCTTCTGAAATATCCTGGCTAAAATCATCCGCTGCATAGATTTCATTCGTACAGACAGCCTCACATTGTAACGCGTGTAAGCTTCCACAGGGAGCTACTATTCGGTCAGTTTCAAGTCCTGCATCATAAATTCGGTCATCATAACACATGGTGACGAGAAAATAATTTTTATTTTCTAAAAAAATCTTCAGTCTTTCATAGGCAAAATCCACTTGTCCCTTTTCCCGATTATCCAAAAATTCCTTTTTGGTAAATTCTTCAAAAATCGCAGAACCCCTTGAATTTTCTATTTTCAGCTCATCAAATACAGCCTGAAATTCTTCTCCTATAGCTACAAGAAAGATTTCCGCGTCTTCCAGTATTTCTCTTAACTCCATAATACTCTCTCAATTATTCTTTATATATAGGAAAAGCAGGGAAAACTCCCTGCTTCCTCTCCTTATTTAAGCTTCTTATTTTTCAAGAACCAATTTATCAATCTCTCTTACCAGATTTCCGATTTCCGGCTTAGATAACTGGGCATCTGCACCTAAGGCTTCTCCTTTTCTTCTCATTTCATCATTAACAAGGGAAGAAAAGATTATCACAGGAATATCTTTTATTTCATCATCAGATTTAATTAATTTGGTTAAGCGATGCCCATCCATAATCGGCATTTCTATATCCGTGATGACGCATTGTATGTGCTCATGGATATCTCCGCTCAGCTTGTATTCGCTTATAATATCCCATGCTTCCTGACCATTCTCTGTATGAATCAGATTTACATATCCTGCTTTTCTCAGAGAATCAACAATTAGTTTATTTAACAGAACAGAATCTTCTGCAATAAGAATAGGTACATCATTACGTCTGCGTTCACCCAGCTCATCAATTTCCGTCAGCTTAAGTCCTGTTTCCGGATTAATATCGGTAACAATCTTTTCAAAATCAAGAATAATAATCAGCTTATCATTCCTCTTTATTATACCGGTGGAAACTCCCTCCTCTGTTGTCGATACCGTAGAACTGGGTTTAATGATATCTCCCCAGGATACTCTATGGATTCCTAAAACCTCGTCAACATGGAATGCTATGTTCAGCTTATTAAAATTGGTAATGATAAAGAGGCCGCCTTCCTTTGATGTTCCCCTCTGCAGACAGTTCTTCAGGTCAATAGCCGTAATCATAACATCACGCGGCATAAAAATTCCTTCTATACTGGGATGGGCATTAGGTACCGGCGTAACATTCTGATAAGGGATAATCTCTCTTATCTTTGCTACATTAATTCCATAAGAATTCCCATCTAAAGTAAATTCCAATACTTCCAGCTCATTAGTACCATTTTCCAAAAGAATTTTTGTATCCATTCCATCACCTCTTCTGTTTATTCATATAGGGCCGCAACACAGATTGTGTCCTATTTCAACACTTATAGGGTTATTATAACATATTTAATATCTTAAGCAAACAACTTTTCCAAACATTTAGACAGTTTACGATAATCTTTTTGAAAATTCCAGCTTATACTCTGCGTTATATGATTCCGGCCTGCCTTTATTCTGATACTCCCATAAATAAAAAAAGCCGCAAACTGCGGCGGCATTTCTTATTCAGTAAGTACCCTCAAAACCGAATACATCTTCTAAGTCCTTCCATCT
>JBJELS010000198.1:0-9053 GCA_051879275.1 Lachnospiraceae bacterium | reverse complement strand
TGGCACAGGCTTATGATGAGCTGAGGCAGGTAGTGGAGCAGATGGTCAGAGTAAATCAGCATAATCAGGAATTGATCCAGCAGTCTCTGGATATCGTAGAGTTTGATTTACAGCTGATCCATTCTCTCCGCTGTGCACCCCAGACCGCAAACTACAACAAGGGAGCCTATACTGCGGGAACCATTATGGGAGTCGGGACAGGCAACTTTGATGCAAAGCAATAACATCTTTTTAGGAGGCATAAGGAATGTCATCATTAATGGGAAGCCTTTATATAGGGGTATCAGGGTTACAGACAAGTCAGAACGCATTGAATACCACTGCACACAATATGACCAATGCAGATACCAAGGGGTATGTTCGTCAGCAGGTGCAGTTGGGTACCAGATTCTATAACACCATCGCAATCACACCCAATGCTGTAGCCAATCAGCAGCTGGGACTGGGTGTGGAATATTCCAAAGTTAAACAGGTAAGAGATTATTTTCTTGACCAGACCTACCGCAGAGAGATAGGCCGTCAGGCATTTTATGAGGTTTCTGCAACGGCAATGGAAGAGGTTGAGAATCTTTTAGATGAATTGAACGGTGAATCTTTCCAACAGTCATTGGAAAATTTATGGACCGCGGTACAGGAATTATCCAAGGATCCGGGAAATGTAGTAACCCAGGGATTGTTGGTTCAGCGTTCTGCCCAGTTTCTGGAAAGAGCCCAGTCAGTATATCAGGGACTGGTGGATTATCAGAATAATATGAATAACCAGATCAAGGGCCAGGTAGATAAGATTAACAACTATGCCAAGCAGGTTCTGGAGCTGAATAAGCAGATTGTAAAGATTGAAGCAGGAGGTCAGGAAGAGGCCAACGATTTAAGGGATGTGAGAAATCAGATTCTGGATGAGCTTGCCTCCATCGCCAAAATCAGTTACAGCGAGGATATTATGGGCTACGTCAGTATACAGATTGAAGGAGTGGATTTGGTCAAGGGAGAAATGGCCTATGAAATCGGTCTGTATGAGGATACGACAACAGGCTTTTACACCCCTTTTTGGATTCAGAATGCCAAGTGGACGCTGAATGACAGGGGAGAAAAAGAATATGATATTACCGGAGCAGAGGTATTCGACCTGAATGCAGTCATCTCCTCCGATTTGAATACGGATATCGGAAGCCTTAAGGCTACGCTGTTAGCCAGAGGTGACCACCATGCAGATTATCGGGATGTGATGGAAGACCGCTATTCCAATTCCATCAGCCAGTCGGTAATTATGAATGTACAGGCTGAATTTGATCAGTTGATTCATAACGTCTGCAAAGCCATGAATGAAGTGATTGCCGCAGCAGCAGAAGAGGCAACGGCAAAGAACCCTGACAGTACCTATTTAAGGGACTCGGCCGGCAGACCCATCCAAATCTTCCAAAAGATTGCTTCTGAGGGATATACCTGGGATGCGGTTAATGGCAAATGGGAATATAACGCAGAAGATCCGGATGATTATCGCTCTACCTATTCGGTAGCCAACCTTCTGGTAAATCCGGAATTACTTCAGGAACCCGGCATGTTAGGATTTACTAAAATCGACGATTCGGTGGATTACATCACAACTATGGAAAAGTTGAAAAGTATATTCACCGAGGAGAACAATGTGCTCAATCCCAATGTGAAGAAGAAGACCAGCTTTGTGAACTATTATGGAGATTTAGTGGCTCAGGTGGCCAATTCCGGTAAGGTTTACAAGAGTATTCTGACCAATCAGGAGGCTACGGTAAATTCTACCTTCAGTGCAAGAGAGCAGGTAATCGGTGTATCCAGTGATGATGAGCTTACCTCTATGGTAAAGTTCCAGAATGCTTACAACGCATCCAGCCGATACATTAATGCAATTAATGAAATGCTGGCACATATTATCAATACCCTTGCGGTATAAGCCGTTAAAGGTCGCAGATGATAAATGAAGTACATTAGAAAAGGAGGCAGCCTATGCCATCTCAGTTTTTTGGATTAACTATCGGATATTCCGGTTTGCTTTCGGCAAACGCGGCTTTAAATACCACCGGCAATAATATTGCCAATGTGGAAACCAATGGCTACAGCCGCCAGCAGGTGGTTCAGGAAGCGGCAAATGCCCTTAGGGTTTTTGCAGATTACGGCTGTGCCGGTGCCGGCGTAGAGGTATTGGCCATTGAGAGAATCAGGGACGAATTTTATGACGTGAAATACTGGAATAACAGTACCAATCTGGGGGAATACAGTATTAAGTCCTACTACATGAAACAGATTGAAGACTATTTTACCGATGACAGTACCATTGAGGGATTTAAGACGATTTTTGATCAAATGATGAACTCCCTTGCAGAAGTGGCTAAGAACCCCGGCAATAACAGTACCAAGGCTCAATTTATCGGCTCTGCCAGCAGTCTTTGTGATTATTTTAATACTACGGCAACCAATTTGGAGCAGGTGCAGAAGGATGTCAATCAGGAAATCAAGCTGAAAATTGATGAAATCAATACCATTGCGGAGGAAATTGCCACGCTGAACAAGCAGATCAATACCATCGAAATCGACGGCAAATCCAATGCTAATGAGCTGAGAGATAAGCGGACTCTGCTTTTGGATCAGCTGTCAGCCATTGTGGATATTGAAGTGAAGGAAACGCCTATTACGGATACCAATAATCCGGATCGTTATACCGGTGCCCATCGTTTGATCGTAAAGATTGCCGGAGGGCAGACACTGGTGGATGGCAGTGATTACAACAGCTTGGAATGTGTAGCGAGAAAGGAAGAGGAAAAAGTAAACCAGTCGGATATTGATGGCCTTTATGATGTTTATTGGGTGAGCAACCGCCTTACCGGTGAGCTGGGAGATCAGTTCAACCTGTATAATGCGTCAATGGGCGGAGAGCTTCAGGGACTGATTCAGATGCGGGACGGCAATAACGGAGAGAATTTCCAGGGAACGGTTACCGATATTAAGACACTTCCTGCTGACCCGGCTGGAAAAATCTATAAACAAGTTACCGTTAAGGTAACCCAGGACTATCTGACGAACATGAATAAATCCACTCTGTCCGACACCGGAGGAAAAATCAGTCTGGGCAATCAGATTTATTATTACACGGAGTGGAGCTATGACAGTGCTACTCAGGAATATACCTTTACAATTGATGAAAGTATTAACGACGCCAATCTGAGCAGCAGCCGGATGAATAAGGAAGCCACCATCGGTGCCAGCGTAAAGTATCAGGGAGTTCCCTATTACATGGCACAGATGAACGAATGGGTACGAACCTTCTCAGAGGCCTTTAATAAGATACTCAGTGAGGGGTATGATTTATATGGTAACGAGGGAACAATTATGTTTACCGGGGACAGGCCCAATGTGGATGCGGCAACGGGTTTGGATCAGTATTTGTTTAATGAAGGAATTGGCGGTGCAAACACGAAGGTATCTGTCAATGATGACAGCTATTACAAGCTTACGGCGAAGAATTTCAGCATATTAAAGTCTCTGGTGGCAGACCCTGACCTACTGGCAACCAAAGAAGGGCAGACGGAAGGTGTGGATGAATACAAGAATGTGGAGAAGTTGATTAAAATGGTAAGTGATAAGACTCAAATCAGCTTCCGCGGTGCCTCGGCAGCAGACTTTTTAACCTGTATTCTTTCCGATATTGCCTTAAATGCCAACAGTGCAGATATGTTTACCAGTAACTACAGCAATATGGGTAAGGCTATAGACAATCAAAGAGCCTCCATCTCAGGAGTAGATACGGATGAGGAAGCAGTTAATCTGGTAAAATACCAGAATGCCTACAACCTGGCTTCAAGAATGATTCAGACGATGACGGAAATCTATGATCGTTTGATTCTGCAGACAGGAGTATAGGATTGGCAGCTGCCAAGGCAGCGAAAGGAGATGAATAGATGAGAATTACAAATAAGGTTATGCAGAATAACTCTCTGAACAATATCAATACCAATAAGCTTTTACAGGACAGACTGAGTACACAGATGTCTACCCAGAAGAAGGTGGACAGACCCTCAGATGATCCTGTAGTGGCTATCCGTGCTCTGCGTTTAAGAACCAATGTGAATCAGATTAAGCAGTACTATGAGAAGAATGTGCCTGATGCAGAAAGCTGGCTCTCTCTTACAGAGGATGCCATTAAATCCATGACGGAAGTGGTTACGGATATGTATGAGAATGCCACTAAGGGAAGTAATGAGAACCTGTCTTTAGAGGATAAGAAGATTATTCTTACCCAGTTAAAGTCTCTGCGCAGCGAGGTGTATTCCACCGGTAATACCGACTATGCAGGAAGATATATTTTTACCGGCTATCGTACCGACAGCAGTCTGACCTTTATGAAGGATACCACAAAGCAGTATTCCATTACGGAGCAGGTGGATAAGAGTAAGATTGATTCTATAACCCATGTATCTACCGGGGATTTAATGGATATCACGGAGGCCAATTTTGCTGGTGTAACGGTATCCGCGGAGGATGATATTTCCATCCAAGAGCTACACCGACTGAGGATTTCTTATCAGAATGTGGATGACAATGCAAATGCACCGACGATTGTATATAAGAAGGCAGATGGTGCAGGGGGCTATACGGACGAAATAATCAACTGTGATGTAGTGTCTCTTTATGATGCGAACAACCCATATGAGTTGGATTATTCCGGAGCAGATGCGGATAAGGCGATTCTGATTAAAGAGACAGGAGAAATTATCCTGGGAGATAATGTTTATCAGGCTTTAATGGATACCAAAGATGACCCGGCAACTCCTGCCGACGAGGGAGAAATTCGGATAACCTATGAGAAGTCGGATTGGAAGAACGGGGATTTAAGGCCGGAGCATTACTTTGCCTGTACCAATATTGTTGATCCCTTGGACCCTACAAAGAATATTGTTTACAATGAAAGCTATTTAAATGGAATTCAGGAAAAGCAGTCCATAGAGTATGATGTGGGATTGAATCAGACCATCCGGGTAAATACTACGGCAGACGAGATTTTCACCCATGATATCGGCAGAGATGTAGATGATATGATTGCCTCTCTGGAGGAAAGCCTTAACCTGGAAGAGCTGGTATCCAAGCTGAAGGGGCTTTTGGAGGTGGAAGGAAATATTAATGATCCGGCTAAGAAGGCCACCCTGGAAGAACAGCTGGAGGCGGCAGAGAAAGCCCTTACCTTTTCCAATGAAAAGACGCAGAAGCTGTTTGAAGGCTGCATTACCAAGATGCAGGGACATCTGGATACGGTGAACTTGGCTTCCACACAGAATGGTACCAGAAGTCAGAGACTGGAATTGATTGGAAACCGCCTGATGAGCCAGAAGACCAATTATGAAACCTTACAGTCTGAAAATGAAGATGCGGATATTACTGAGGTGGCAATTAAATTGAGCAGTGCTGAATTGACCTATAATGCTTCCCTTATGGCTACAGGAAAGATTCTGCAAAACAGCCTGATGAATTTTATCTAATGTTATAGGAGGACAGGATGAGGATAGCGACCAGAGTATTTGGTGAAATTGAAATTGATGACAGTAAGATTATCCGTTTCCCGGGAGGGATTATCGGCTTTCCTGATATGACGGATTTTGCACTTATACATGATGAAGAAAAGGGGAAGGATGTGCCTATCCGCTGGCTTCAGTCCCTGCAGGAGCCGCAGTTTGCCATGCCGGTAATGGATCCGCTTCTGGTAGTTAAGGACTATAATCCGGAGGTGGAGGATGAACTGTTAAAGCCCGCGGGAATTACCGATCCTGAGGAGGTTTTGGTGTTGGTTACCGTTAGTGTCCCCAGGGATTTAACAAAAATGAGCGTAAACCTTCAGGCCCCTCTGGTTATCAATACGGAAAACAGAAAGGCTGCACAGGTGATTGTGAATACGGAGCTTTATCCGGTGAAGCATTATATTTATGAGGCGCTGCAGCAGATGAAGAAGGAGGGTGAATAGATGCTGGCACTTTCCCGCAGAAAGAATGAAGCCCTGGTGATAAACAATAATGTGGAAATCACCATTTTGGAGGTAAAGGGAGATCAGGTTAAGATTGGTATTGAGGCTCCTAAGGAGGTTCCGGTGTATCGTAAGGAGGTTTATCTGCAGATTCAGCAGGCAAACAAGGATGCAATGGATAATGCCATCAGCCCGGAAAGCATGGATGCACTGAAGAACTTATTTTAAATTTATATAAATATTTTGGTTATTTTTTCCGATAAAACAAATAGAAGCATTAATTTGGATATCACATGGAGGTGAGAAAACTATGGGAATGGAACCAGTAAGCAACAGTACAACGCTTCAGGCTCAGGGGATATCCCAGACTATGCCTGTAAGTAAATCCGGTAGCGCAACCACGGAAGGAAGCACTACTAACAGTACGACAGCAGCAACCGCACCCAGGGTGGACAGTACTACCGCTACAGTAGTGAAGAGACAGGAAGGCGAAGGCGGACAGGGCAATGAGAATCAGGAGCAAAATGGCCTGGAGGCATTGAAGAAGGCAGTAGAAAGCATCAATAAGAATCTGAGCAATGCAGAGGCTGTTTTTGGTTTTCATGAAACCACCAATCGGGTTACGATTAAGATTGTGGATAAGGATACTAAAGAGCTAATCAGAGAGATGCCGCCGGAGAAGACCTTGGATATGATTGTCAAGGTATGGGAGCTGGCAGGACTTCTGGTGGATGAGAAGAGATAGGAGGAACTTATCATGGCAATGAGAGTTACGGGCTTAAATTCCGGTTTGGATACAGAGAGTATCATTAACGCCCTGGTAGAAGTTAAATCAACGAAGAAGAATACTTTAATCAAGGCCCAGACCAAGCTGGAGTGGAAGCAGGATGCCTGGAAGGAGCTTAATGCAAAGGTTTATGCCTTTTACAGCAAGACCTTGAGTAATATGCGTCTGCAGAGTGACTATACCAAGAAAGCAACTAAGGTCAGCAATGAAGGTGTGGCCAGTGTAATTACCGGTGCCAATGCAGTAAACGGTGTGCAGGAGCTGGAGGTGACCAGCCTGGCCAAGACTGCATATCTGACCGGTGGGGAACTGAAAAAAGGTACTGATAAAGGTAACTATACCGGAGCCACCAAGCTTTCTGAAATAGATGGTTTGAATAGTGTCACCGATGCAAAAATTAAAGTTAATAATAAGGAAATCGAGTTAAAAGGTGATATGACCATTAACGAATTGGTAAAGAAGCTGCAGGGAGCAGGCCTGAATGCCAGCTTCGATACCAAGAACCAGCGTTTCTTCGTCAGTGCCAAGGAATCGGGACTGGCTAATGATTTTACGATAGAGTCATTAGGGGGAGATGGAGACACCTTTTTGGATAAGTTAGGTCTAAAAGATGGCGATTCCACCATGATTCAAGGCGAGGATGCGGAAATTAAGCTGAACGGAGCTAAATTCACCTCTGCCAACAATACCTTTGAGATCAACGGTCTTACCATTACCGTAAGCGGTACTACGGAAACGGGAAAACCGATTACCCTGACCACGGATGATGATACCGAGGGTATCTACGATATGATTAAGAACTTCTTTAAGGAGTACAATGAATTAATCATTGAGATGGATTCTCTCTATAATGCGGACTCATCCAAAGGGTATGAGCCTTTGACCGATGAAGAAAAGGATGCGATGTCCGAAAAGGAAATCGAGAAGTGGGAAGAGAAGATTAAGGACTCCCTTCTTCGTAAGGACTCCACTCTAAACAGTGTAACCACAGCGATGAAGCAGATTATGCTGCAGGGAGTAAAGATGTCTGACGGAAGCAGAGTATACTTAAGTGACTTTGGAATTAATACACTGGGATACTTTTCGGCTAAGGACAATGAGAAGGGGGCTTATCATATTGACGGCGATCCGGATGACGGCGATACCTCCACTAATGCGGATAAGCTGAAAACTGCTATTGCCAATGACCCCGAGAGGGTAACGGAGTTTTTCTCTACCCTTTCCCGTAATCTGTATTCAAAGCTGAATGACTTAATGAAGCGTACAGAATACAGCAGTGTTTATACCCTGTATGATGATAAGCTGATGAAGACTGAGTACGATGGGTACACAACGAAGATTAAGAAGCAGGAGCAGCTGATTTCCGATTATGAGAATCGTTACTACAAGAAGTTTGCAAGTATGGAGACAGCATTGTCCAAGATTAACTCTGTACAGAGCTCTCTGTCAGGTTTCTTTGGCGGTTGATAAAAGGAGATTGCAGGATAAAGGCCATTGGATGAAGCAATGGTCTTTTTCTTACATTTAGTGGGGCATATAGTTGCAATCCTGTAGAATTTTGGTGTATAATCTGGATAAGGGAATTTTATCAAGGAGGATAAAGAAGCATGGCATTACCCAGCGCTTATGAGAAGTACAATAACAGTAAGGTTTTAACAGCATCACCGGCAGAGCTGACTCTTATGCTTTATGAAGGGGCAATTAAGTTCTGTAATATTGCCATTATGGCAGTTGAAGAGAAGAATATTGAGAAGGCACATAATAATATCGTTAAGGTACAGAGAATTATTGAAGAGTTTCGTCAGACCCTGGATCGGAAATATCCGGTAGCTGAGGATTTTGACCGGGTGTATGTCTATCTCCTTCGTCGCCTTGTAGAAGCCAATTTGAAAAAGGATAAGGCGATTTTGGAAGAGGTTAATATGCATCTGCGCTCAATGAGGGATAACTGGAAAGAGGTTATGCGGGTCAACAGGGAGAATCAGGTAGGATGATGAAAAACTACTTACAAATTTTGCAGGACAGTCTGGTTAAAAAGCTGGAAATTTTGACTCAGATTGAAGCCAGAAGTCATGAACAGGCCGAGATGCTTAAGGAAGATCAGGTATCCTTTGAAGCCATAGACCGAAACATGGATGACAAGGCAAGACTGATCAGTGAGATGGAAGCATTAGACAAGGGCTTTGAGAGTCTCTATGAGAAGATACGGGAGGAGCTGGACTCCCATAGGCAGGAATACAAAGAGGAGATTCTCAGTCTGCAGGCTCTAATTAGGAAGATAAC
>JBJELS010000197.1:0-1966 GCA_051879275.1 Lachnospiraceae bacterium | reverse complement strand
TCCCTCATATCCTTATACGGGAGAACAGCAGAAAAGGCTGCTGCACTATTTATTATTCAGATGGGATGAATTGTATACGGGTAAACTCCAAAGGATAGTTGATAGAATCGTAACCTACAGCCAATATGATGAAATATGGGGAATACCTACCATTCGGACAATGAACGGAATAGAGATTAATGAGATAAAGACGGTATCACCCAAAAAGCAGGATGAGGAAGTAATTAACCTTATCTTTGTTGCACTGATGCAGCCATACCACGGCTGTGAAAGGCTGTTATATGGATTAAAAGAATATTACAAGTTAGGTGGTGACAGAAGAATAATCTGCCATTTTGTGGGAGACGGTATTGAAAAAAGGAATTATGAAAAAATAGTTGAAGAAAACGGTCTGCAAAAAAATGTGTATTTTTATGGCAGAAAGGGAGGGGCAGAGTTAGATGAAATATACGATAAGGCAGACATTGGCATCGGCTCTCTGGGAGGCTATAAAAAACAATATTTCTGGGCAAGTGAATTGAAGTCAAAGGAATATATGGCAAGAGGAATACCCTTCATAACCGGGACAAAGTCCGATTTAACAGATATTCTTGATAGTGGGCTTTATTTGGAATTTCCTAATGATTCTTCAATCATTGATATAAATCGGATAATCGCTTTTTATGACGAAACCTGTAAGAATAAGCGTGCCATATTAATAGAAAAACTAAGGCAGCTGGCAGAGGAATATGTCAGTATGGAAGCTACAATGCGACCAATAAATGAATATATTTCTTAAAGATATGGGGGTAATTATGGCAATTTTAAAACGAATAGAAAAAATGATGGAGGAAGATAAAAGAAAAGAAATCATAATAATACTTTTTTTCTTTACGATTATCGTTTTTGGCATTCTGTTATTTTGCGGTACGTTGACCAGCGGAATTCATCTTGTAGATGATCATGAATTTTGGCAATTTTCTCGTGACATACAGAGAGAAGATTTTAAGATAATAGACTATATGATTTCCAGAATACAATCAGACTTTACTTGGAGATTTCGTCCCCTGTATTATCCGGCGAGGATAATGCTGACTGCAGTATTTGGGACAAATCTGTTTGCTATGTCAGTATTAAAGGGGATAGAAATTGTTCTGGCCTGTGTATTTATCTATTTTATTGCCCGTAAATTAAACTGTACAATTTTTTATTCTGTTATTACGGTATTTATGGTCTTGGTAGGTCCCCAGGCTGCCGTATGGTGGAAGCTGGGGCCGCAGGAGTCTACCGGAACATGGATATTTGCGTTGGGAATACTCTGCCTTTTCAAATGGGAGGAAACAAGAAAAATCCGATATAACGTAATGGCTTTGCTCCTTATCATTATCACTTCTCTGTATAAGGAAAGCTTTATTGCCTTAATTCCTCCGGTAATGCTAATCTATGTCTACTTTTCCATGAAAGGAAAGCAGATAAATGGTAGAAATCTGTGGATAGCCATTAAGGAAAATCTTCCATCAGAGTTGGTGCTGGGGCTGGTACTTATTATAGAAGCCTATGTCATTCTTTTTATGGTAGGAATCAATGAAGTAGAGTATATTGGCGTTAATCCGGACTTGGGTGCCTGGTTTTATATTAAAGTATTTTTGAATAACTTTAGATTATATTTGAGAGTAGGACAGTATGGAGCCTTTGTATTAGCACTTTTAATCTTGTTCAGGAAAAAAATTGCAGATATACTGAAGGAAACAAAATGGCAGTTTCTTTTGGCATGTTTAATGGTTTTGCCTCAGTTCTTTCTTTATGTTAAGACCGGTTTAGAGGAACGTTATGTTATACCCTGGATTTATGGGGTGGCTTTCTTTTTTATCATCGTGCTTAGTCAAAGTCGCTATGTGGAAGGAAAGAAGAGAAAAGCCTATAATTTTCTACTCCTACTTCTTCTGCTCTTTAATTTTGGGATGACATTATATGAAGGTCTTTACTT
>JBJELS010000196.1:0-9072 GCA_051879275.1 Lachnospiraceae bacterium | reverse complement strand
GAAACGAAAGGAAGATAATCTATGGGAGACTCTGGTGAAGCCGGGAAAAAAATGCCGCCCCGGAGCCAGGCTTTCCTTTGGAGACGGCAGACTAAAGGCCCGGGTACTCGAAGTTATGGAGGAAGGGAACCGTTTGATCCGCTTCAGCTACGAGGGAATCTGGGAAGAGGTATTGGACAGTCTGGGAGAAATGCCGCTGCCGCCTTATATTACCCATAAATTAGAGGATAAGAATCGTTACCAGACGGTTTATGCCAAATATGAGGGATCGGCTGCAGCACCCACGGCAGGACTGCATTTTACCAAAGAGCTTCTGCAGAAAATTGAGGCAAAGGGGATAAAGCTTGCTTATGTTACCCTGCATGTAGGACTGGGAACCTTCAGACCGGTAAAGGTGGAAGATATTTCGGCACACCATATGCATTCGGAGTATTATCAGGTCAGTAGTGAAGCGGCAGAGCAGATTAATACGGCTAAGGAAGGGGGACACAGGATAATCTGTGTGGGGACTACCAGCTGCCGTACCCTGGAAAGTGCTGCCGATGAGCAGGGAAGAGTAAAAGCGGGCTGCGGCGATACGGATATCTTTATTTATCCCGGATATTCATTTAAAATCACTGATGGTCTGATTACCAATTTCCATTTGCCGGAATCCACTTTGGTCATGCTGGTTTCGGCTCTGGCAGGAAAAGAAAATGTTTTACGGGCTTATCAGGAGGCGGTAAAAGAAAGATATCGTTTTTTTTCCTTTGGAGATGCTACCTTGATAATTGACAAATAATTTCATATACGTTATGATAAAAAAAGAAATCAAGCGGGGTGGATTATGGACGAAAGAAGAAAAAAAGCAAGAACTGATCTGCAGGCCTATTTGAATCTTAAGAATGTTCGTGGTGATGGAGTCAAAGAGATTATGATTTCCGTTACCGATGTTTCCAGCACCGGAATCGGCTTTCTCTGCGAGGAAAAGCTGGAAATAGGAACCGTTTATGAAGGAGCGCTGACGCTTTGGACTAAAGAGGTCATTCCGATTTTCGTAAATATAGTCCGCATTAAGGAATTGGAAGCAGGCTATAATTATGGCGGATTGTTTATTGGAATGCCGGAGCTTCATGCCAACAAGATTAATCTTTATCAGACCGTTGAAGAGTATAAGAAATAAGCTATAGGATAATGCAGGAGTGGTGAATGCCACTCCTTTTTTTAATCTAAATTCAAAGAAGAACCGGTTAGCCTTTCTAAGGTTCGGTAAAATTCGGGGAAGCTGATCTGCACACATTCCTTGTGGAGAATTTTCGTTTTTCCTTCTGCCAGAAGGGAGGCTATGGCAAAGCTCATGGCAATGCGATGATCCTTATGGGAGTCAATTACTGCACCATGAAGAGAACCTCCTCCATGAATAATCATACCGTCCAGGGTGGGCTCAACATCGCAGCCCATAGCCTTCAGATTATCCGTCATGACCTGAATCCGGTCACTTTCCTTTACCTTAAGCTCAGAGGCATCCTTAATCACCGTTGTTCCTTCAGCAAAAGCAGCCATAACGGCGATAATGGGGATTTCATCGATTAATGTGGGAATCAATGAGCCTCCGATGGTAGTTCCTCTCAGGGAGGAGGAACGGATCAGTAAATCGGCCACCGGTTCTCCATTATCGGTATTTCGGTTTAACAGCTCAATATTTCCGCCCATAGCCCGGGCTGCCTGTAAAATGCCGTCACGGGTGGAATTGATGCCTACCTGCTTTAGCAGAAGCTCTGAGCCTGGTATCAAAAGAGCGGCTGCAAGAAAATAAGCAGCGGAGGAAATATCGCCGGGTACAGTAATTTTCTGTCCCTCCAAAGCAGGCTCAGGAGAAATGGTAACAGTGGTATTTTCCACATTGAGCCGGGCACCAAAATGAGCCAGCATGATTTCAGAATGATTTCTGCTGATATAGGGCTCTGAAACACTGGTTTCTCCATCGGCATAAAGACCGGCCAATAAAATAGCCGATTTTACCTGGGCAGAAGCAATGGGGGAGGAATAGCTTATTCCCTTCAACGCTCTTTTGCGGATTTGAAGGGGAGCGCAGCCGTTGGAATGCAGACTGATAATATCAGCTCCCATTTGACTTAAAGGGTCAATAATTCGTTTCATAGGCCGTCTTTGAATGGAAGCATCTCCCGTCAGCGTACTGTCAAAGGGCTGACCGCTTAAGATTCCGGAAAGCAAACGGGTTGTGGTTCCCGAGTTGCCGCAGTCCAGAATTTCAGAGGGGGCAGTAAGTCCATGAAGGCCTTTTCCATGGATCAAAATTTTATCCGGAGTGTTTTCAATATGGATTCCCAGCTTTTTAAAACAGGAAATGGTGGATAAACAGTCCTCACCCTGTAAAAAATGGGTGATTTCTGTTGTGCCCTGGGCAAGAGAGCCCAGCATAACCGCACGATGGGAGATGGATTTATCTCCGGGGATGGTAATTTCGCCTTTTAAGGGGGGAGTTTTTATTTGCATCTTTTTCACCTTCCGCTGAAAATAGTTTGTTGAAGTCAGGTATGAACAGAATAACCGGATTCTTCTAAAATGGCAACTGCCTTTTCGTATTCATCAGAGGAATACAGCTCCATACGCAAGGCACCTTCCTGAAACTCCCGGTTATGAACGATACCCATATTCTTTATGTTAATGGAATGGGAAGCCAGTAAGGCTGCCACGGTAGCAATGGCACCGGTTTTGTCGGGAATGTCCAGATTAAGTACATACTGCTTCATCAAAGGACCGCTGCGGTTATCCAGAAAGGATTCGCGATAGATTCTGGCCTCTTCAAAAAAATGATACAGGTATTGGGAATCCCCCTCCTGTAATTTCTGATTCAGGACAGTTAAACGGTCAAGATAAAGGCCTAAAAAATGCAGGATGGAGTCCTTATTTTCCATGCAAATCTGCTGCCAGAGTGCGGCAGAGGAGGAGGCAATCCGGGTAATATCTTTAAAGCCTCCCGCTGCCAGAGTCTTCAGGGTAGCCTGCTCATCGTCTCCCTCCCGTACCAGGTTTACCAGTGAGGAGGCGACCAAATGGGGCAGGTGGCTGATTGCGGCAGTAGCCTGATCGTGGGAATCCACATCCAACAGATAGGGAATTGCCCCTGTACGTTGAATGAAGCGGGTAAATGCCTCTACTTTTTCAGAAGGCACCTTCTTCTCCGGTGTCAGCACATAGTAGGCATTTTCCAAAAGAGCAGCGTGTGAGTTGGCATAGCCAAAGCGTTCACTTCCGGTCATGGGATGTCCGCCGATAAAACGCTCTTCCAGACCCAGTTTATGAATCCTTTGGTGAATGGGGCCCTTTACACTGCCCACATCGGACAGCAGAGTGTGCTTGGCTGCCAGCAAGCTTAGGGTATGCAGCTGCTCCAGATTGGAGGATACCGGTGCACATAAAAAAAGGTAATCGCATTCTCCGAAGGCGGAGGTGAGGGCAGTAAAGCTTTCATTTACGATGCCTTCATTTACAGCCATAATCAGAGAATGCTCATCCTTATCGTAGGCCTTGATGATTACCGACGGATTATGCTCCCGGATTGCCTTGGCCAGAGAGCCGCCGATAAGTCCCAGTCCAAAAAAACTGCAGATAATCTGTTCCTTCATTATCATCATCCTTATTTTTTATTAAAAGAGAAACGTTGCCAGCAAAATAAAAGGTCAAAGTCTAGCAGGGGAATTTTCGTCCCACAAGCTGACAGAAGGGCTTCAATTCATCGGTCAGGCGGACAAATTTTTCAAACGTAAGTGACTGCGGACCGTCTGAAAGTGCACAGGCAGGATTATCATGTACTTCAATCATTAACCCGTCTGCACCTGCTGCCACACCGGCCTTTGCCATAGAAGGAACATATTTGTAGGAGCCGGTAGAGTGAGAAGGGTCCACAATAATGGGTAAGTGGGTTTTTTCCTTCAATACAGGCACACAGCTTAAATCCAGGGTGTTTCTGGTGGCGGTTTCAAAGGTACGGATACCCCGTTCACAGAGAACTACATTGGGATTTCCTTCTGCAATAATATATTCTGCAGCATTCAGCCATTCTTCAATAGTTGCACAGAGGCCGCGCTTTAATAGTACCGGCATACCGGAGCGGCCTGCTTCTTTTAAAAGAATAAAATTCTGCATGTTGCGGGCACCGATTTGAATCATATCCACGTATTTAACGGCTGCCTCAATGGCCTCCAGGCTGACAACTTCGCAAATGGTGGAAAGGCCGGTTTCTTTTTTGGCCTCCTGCATATACCTGAGACCCTCTTCCTCAAGACCCTGGAAGGAGTAGGGGGAGGTACGGGGCTTATATGCACCGCCGCGCAGAAAGGTGGCTCCCGCCTTTTTCACGGCGTAGGCAATCTGCATCAGCTGTTCCTCGCTTTCCACGGCACAGGGGCCGGCCATAATGGTCATGTTATTCGGCCCGATAACCGTATTTCCCGCTTTTACGCTGGAGGGCTCGGGATGGAATTTTTTATTGGCCAGCTTGTAGCTTTCCGTAACGGGAAGGATACGCTCCACGTTTTTCATGCTGGAAAGATGCTCGGGATTGATCTTATCCTTGTTTCCCACAATACCGATAATGGTCACTTCCTTACCGGTGGATAGGTGTACATCCAAACCATGTTCGCGGATATAGGAGGTGACGGAAGAAATATGCTCCTTGCTGGAGCCGGGTTTCATAATAATAATCATAATGATTGTCTCCTTAATTCATCTTTATCTTTACCATATTTGCGGATCAGATATCCGAAACGGTTAAATTCTTTAAGAATATACCACTTCAACGTGTAAAAGTCAATAGAGGGAATAGGACAATAGCGGCAATAGGACAATAGCGGCAATAGGAAATACATTTTAGGAAAAACTGTATAAAGTGTTAGATTATACTTGTAAAATAAGAAAAAATTTAGTAAAATATACGCATGGGTGTTTTGGAAAAGTGATTGTTTTCTGCTGTTTTTCGTACAAATTACCCAAGTAATTCATTAGATGGAGGAATCGATATGAATATTTACACAACAGACAAGATTAGAAATGTGGTATTGCTTGGACACGGCGGCGCGGGTAAGACCAGTTTGGTAGAGGCAATGGCCTATTTGTCGGGAATTACGTCCAGAATGGGTAAGGTTGCGGATAAGAATACCCTCAGTGACTTTGGTAAGGAAGAGCAGAAAAGACAGATTTCCATTTCTACCTCTGTTGTTCCCATTGAGTGGGAAGGATATAAAATCAATGTACTGGATACACCGGGTTACTTCGATTTTGTGGGAGAAGTAGAGGAAGCGATTTCTGCTGCCGATGCGGCAATTATTGTGGTGTCCGGTAAGGCCGGTGTAGAAGTGGGAACCCAGAAGGCCTGGGAGCTTTGTGAAAAGTATAAGCTGCCCAGAATGGTCTATGTTTCGGAAATGGATATTGATAACGCCTCTTTCCGCCAGGTAGTAGCGGACATGACAGACAGCTATGGGAAGAAGATGGCTCCTTTCCATCTGCCCATTCGTGAAAACGAGAAGTTTGTAGGCTATATCAATGTCATCACCGAGAACGGTAATCGTTGGGAAGGTAAGAATGTGGTAGACTGTGAGGTTCCCGATTACAGCAGGGATAACCTTCAGATCTGTAAGGATGCACTGCTGGAAGCGGTGGCAGAGACCAGTGAAGAATTTATGGAGAGATATTTTGGAGGAGATACCTTCTCCGAGGCGGAAATCCGTGCGGCATTGAGAAATAATGTTATGGATGGCTCCATCGTTCCCATGACCATGGGCTCCAATATACTTTGTCAGGGTATTTATACCCTTCTGGATGATGTGATTAAATATTTCCCCAGTCCGGAAAGCAGAAGTATTAAAGGAATCAATTTAAAGACCAATGAAATTTTTGACGGGGATTATCATTTCTCCAAGGCAAAGTCTGCTTATATCTGGAAGACGATTGTGGATCCGTTTATTGGCAAGTATTCTTTGGTAAAGGTTTGCTCCGGTGTTTTGAAGTCGGATGATCTTATTTTTAACTATGATAAGGATGTAGAGGAAAAAATCAGCAAGCTGTATGTAATGCAGGGAAGTAAGGCTATTGAGGTCAGTGAGATTCACGCCGGAGACATCGGTGCCATTGCCAAGCTGACGGATGCCAAAACAGGAGACTCTCTTTCCACAAAAGCCAATCCGGTACAGTATGGAAAAACAGAGATTTCCACCCCTTATACCTATAAGAGATACAAGGCGGTAAATAAGGGAGATATTGATAAGATTTCACAGTCTTTACATAAGATGATGGACGAAGACCTTACGCTGAAGGTAGTTAATGACGGCGTAAACAGGCAGACACTGCTTTGCGGTATGGGCGATCAGCATCTGGAGGTGGTTGTAAGCCGTCTGCTCAATGAATATAAGGTTCAGATTGAACTGGATAAACCAAAGGTTGCCTATCGGGAAACTATACGCAAGAAATCGGATGTGGAATACAAATATAAGAAGCAGTCAGGCGGACATGGACAGTATGGTCATGTTAAGATGACCTTCGAGCCCTCCGGTGACGTGGAAACTCCCTATGTATTTGAGCAGATTGTAGTAGGAGGCGCCGTTCCGAAGAACTTCTTCCCGGCAGTAGAGAAGGGGCTTCAGGAATCGGTTGTGAAGGGGCCTTTGGCTGCCTATCCGGTAGTGGGCGTTAAGGCGGTTCTTTATGATGGCTCCTATCATCCGGTAGACTCTTCCGAAATGGCCTTTAAGATGGCAACTATTCAGGCCTTTAAAAAAGGCTTTATGGAAGCAACTCCTGTGCTGCTGGAGCCCATATATTCCCTTAAGGTTACCGTTCCCGATGCCTATACAGGAGATATTATGGGAGATTTGAATAAGAGAAGAGGTCGTGTACTGGGAATGACTCCTGCTCCCGGAGGAAAACAGATTATTGAGGCGGATATTCCCATGGCAAGTCTGGATGGCTACTGTACCGATTTGCGTTCCATGACCGGCGGACGGGGTGATTATTCCTACACCTTTGCACGCTATGAGCAGGCTCCCGGCGATATTCAGGAAAAAGAGGTTGCCGCAAGAGCAGCTAAGGTAGCGGAAGGAAATGAAGAAGGCTAATGAAGCTTGGATTCCTCACACTTACCTGTACCGCTTCCAATCCTTAACTTTTCAGGCTTAAGGATTGGAAGCGGTAACAGGGCGGTGTGGGGGATTTTTTTGTTGTCCGGGTCTCTTTTCCAATCCTCTTTTGGTAAAAATATTTCTCGAAAAAATTCCTGTTGATTTTTGGAGAAAAAAGGATTATATATAGGCATGGAGAAAAAAGGACTATATGTAGGCATAGAGAAAAAAGGATTATCCATGGACATGGAGAAAATGGCTTTCTTTTATGAGGGTCTGGCAGAGGAAATACGGATGAAGGATGGAGGAGACTGTCATGGCAGGCAACAGGACTAAGGATTTAACAGTAGGCTCACCTCTTAGGCTGATATTGGGCTTTTGTATTCCGGTGGTGTTGGGAAATTTATTTCAGCAGTTTTATAGTCTGGTGGATACGGTCATAGTAGGACGGGTTCTGGGAGTCGATGCTCTGGCGGCGGTAGGCTCAACAGGCTCCGTTTGTTTTATGATTATGGGCTTTTGCATGGGAGTATGCAGTGGCTTTGCCATACCGGTAGCACAGCGTTTTGGTGCAGGGGACTATGTGGGGATGCGCAAAATGGTGGTAAACAGTATGTGGCTGTGTATAGTTTTTTCCGTGATTATGACGATTGTCAGTGCAGCTTTGTGCCGTCAGATTCTGGTGTGGATGAAGACTCCGGAGAATATCATAGAAGATGCCTATGCTTATTTGTTTGTTGTATTTTTAAGCATACCGGTTATCTATTTATACAATATGCTTTCCGGTATCATCCGAAGTCTGGGGGATTCCCGCACACCGTTTGTCTTTCTGGTGATTGCCAGTGCTTTAAATATTGTTTTGGATTATGTGCTGATGGTTCCGATTAAATGGGGTGTGGCAGGAGCATCCTGGGCGACCTTGATTTCCCAGGCTGTTTCCGGTATCCTCTGTCTGTTTTACATGAAAAGGAAGTTTTTGATTTTGAAGCTTTCACGGGAAGAATGGGAAGCGGACGGTCACTGCATGGGAATTTTGTGCGGAATGGGGATTCCCATGGGGCTGCAGTATTCCATTACGGCCATCGGAAGCGTTATCCTTCAGGCGGCAGTTAACGGTCTTGGCTCGGCTTCGGTTGCGGCTATGGCGGCAGGCAGTAAAATCAGTATGTTTTTCAGCTGTCCCTTTGAGGCCATGGGAGCAACTCTGGCAACCTATGGCGGACAGAATGTGGGGGCAAAGAAGCTGGATCGTGTGGGACAGGGTCTGAAGGCAGGAAATATTATCGGAGGAATCTATTCCCTGCTGGCCTTTGGCATACTGTTCTTTTTCGGAAATCAGCTTGCACGGCTGTTTATCGAAAGTGGGAAAGAATATATAGTGGAAGAGGTTATGATGGTTCTTCTATCTTATGGGGGCTTCTATATCGCCCTTAGTGTATTGAATAATACAAGATTTTTAATTCAGGGGATGGGATTCAGCAAATTTGCCATTCTTGCTGGAGTTTTTGAAATGGGAGCAAGAGGGATAATTGGTTTCTGGTTTGTTCCCCGCTTTGGCTTTTTTGCCGCCTGCCTGGCAGGACCTGCTGCCTGGGTTATGGCAGATCTCTTCCTTATTCCGGCCTACTACCGGGTAAAGCATAAGCTTCATCGACTGTTTGAAGAAGGCTATGAGGCCGCGGTGTAAATGCAGATGCGTAAATGCGGTGAGGCAAATGCGGTGAGGTAAATGCGGGGCGTGACGGTTTTCGGAGAAGGAAAAGGGCTGTTGGGCCCGACTTGCACGTGGTGGGCCCGACTGGCGAGGCTGAATAGCTTGCTAAGTAGGGGTGAAAAGAAGCGGTTGGCCCGACTGGCAAGGCTGAATAGCTTGCTAAGTAGGGGTGAAAAGAAGCGGTCGGCCCGACTGGCAAGGCTGAATAGCTTGCTAAGTAGGGGTGAAAAGAAGCGGTCG
>JBJELS010000195.1:0-9108 GCA_051879275.1 Lachnospiraceae bacterium | reverse complement strand
GTGGGACTGCCTGTGGAATGCTCAGTGGCCTTTTTCACGGCATTGTTCTGTCAAGATTTGCCATTCCGGCTTTCCTGCTGACTCTGGCAACCAATGAGGTATTGTATGGAATTGTACAGTTTATTACAGGCAATCAGCTGATCAACGTATTATACTGTGAGGTGATGAACCAAATCGGGCAATCCCGTTTTTTAGGGATACCGATACCGGTTTACGTGCTTTTAGCCTGCTTCGCAGCCTGCTATATTGTTTTAAATCATACGGTTTACGGGAGGCAGATTTATGCTGTCGGAGGAAATCGTCAGGCATCAGATTTATCCGGTATTTCCACAAGGCGTGTGATTATCATTGCCTATACCATTTCCGGTTTCATGGGGGCTCTTTCCGGTTTTGTGCTTTCCTGTATGAACCGCCAGGCATCAGCATCACAGGCACAGGGCTATGAGAATGATGTGCTGGCAGCTATCGTTGTGGGTGGTGTGTCCCTTCGGGGTGGTGAAGGCACTCTCCAGGGGGCGATGCTGGGAGCAATTCTGATCGGGATAATGACCAATGGATTACGTCTTTTGGGAATTGATTCCATTTATCATAATCTCATTAAGGGAATCATCATTATTGCTGCAATAGCCTGGGATATGTTGTCGGCAGCGATTAAATCAGGAACCTCCAAAAATCCGCTGGCAGGTCTATTGGTTCAAAAGAAGCTGAAAAAGGTATAAGCTCTTAAGAAGCGGAAAATAACACAACGATTTCCAAGGAGCTTTCCTCCTCTGCCAAAGCCTGTATTTTCCCCTTATGGGCAGATACAATAGCCTTTGCTATGGAGAGGCCGATTCCAAAGCCTCCCGTCTGTGTATTGCGGGAAGAATCAACCCGGTAGAACCGGTCAAAGAGGATTGCAAGTCTGTCTTTGGGAATCGGCTTTTCGGTTGTGTTATATAGGGCAAGGCGAATCTGTTTTCCCTGTTTTTTTACGCTTAGGGAGATCAGGCCATATGGGGGAGAATATTTTAAGGCGTTATCCATCAAAATATTGACAAGCTGGCGAATAGATTTTTCATCACCGGTCAGAGAAACCATTGGCTGGATATCACATTGAAAAATCTTATTTTGTGTTTTTATCAGCGAAGTGAAGGAGTCGGCTTCCTGGAAAACAATGTCTGAGAAGGGAAGCCTGACCATCTGAAGACTGTTTCCTGCTTCCTCCAGGCGGGATAAAAAAATCAGATCATTGGTAAGCAGCTCCAGCCGTTTGGTCTGCTTTTTGATATCTGCCGACCATTCACTTTCGCCCAAATCCATTTCCAGAACCTCTGTATCCGCCCGAATGATGGCGAGGGGAGTCTTGATTTCATGTCCTGCATCCGTGATAAACCGTTTCTGCTTCTCATAGCTTTCGGTAACCGGTCTGGTAATTTTCCCCGAGAAAAAAAGAATGGCAAAAAAGAAGGCAATATAACCACCCAGAGCCATACCGCTGCTGATGATCAAAAAGTCTTGAAAGACATCCAGCCTTTTTTGACAGTCCAGGAAAACGATTCTGACAAATCCATGCTCGCTGCAGCTTTGGAAGCGATACTGGTGGATAAAGCCGTGAGTTTTGTCTGCAGCAACGGCCAAAGAGGCATATTCAATTGCCGTTTGGGTGTCAATGGATTTAATCCGATTGGTATCCACCTGGATAACCTGGCCATCCGCATTCAAAAGGACGGAAAAATAGCGGGATTCATATGGAGTTTCCGGAGTCATATGCTTAGGCATATTGGTTTTATTAAAGTCCGGAAAGGCGCCTCGATTTTGGGACAGCAGGGCCAGAGTATTGTCTACCTCAGCAATAATGGTATTATAATTAATAAGATTCATACCGATGATAATGCCGGAAAGAAGAAGAAAAAGCATACTCATGGAAAGAAGGATAAATTTGAATTTGATTTCTTTGATCATTGGACTTCCTCCAGGGAGTAGCCGGCATTTCGGAAGGATTTTATCTGCACATTTGCCTGAAGAGCAGCCAGCTTTTTACGAAGATAGGAAATATAAACCCATACCACATTGATTTCGATATCAGCCTTATATCCCCATATTTTTTCCATAAAGCGTTCCGAAGAGATTAATTGATGGGGATTGGACATTAACATTTCCATCATTTGAAATTCTTTATTAGCCAGTCGGAAATCACCCAGGGGAGAAGAAAGAGAAAAAGTGGCTCTGTCCAAGGTAATATTGCCAAACTGCAGCAGAGGATTTCTCAGACCCTGCACACGAGTCATTGCACGGATACGGGCTAACAGCTCCTTGCTGTCAAAGGGCTTCGTCAAATAATCGTTGGCCCCGCTGTCAAGACCAAGTACCTTATCATCAATTTCCGATTTTGCCGTAAGCATAATCACCGGAACAGGATTATTTTGTTCCCGCAGTTTTTTCAGCACAGTAATTCCATCCATTTCGGGCATCATTACGTCTAAAACAGCAGCATCAAAATTTCCTGCTTCCAGATAGGCTAATGCATCGGCTCCGTTATATACGGTTTCTACAGAGTAATTACTTTTTTCCAAAATTCTGGTAACCGCACGTGACATGGATAATTCATCTTCTGCAAGCAGTATTCGCATATGGGCATCTCCTTTTTGTATCCGATTTTCCGATATAAATGAAAATAAACGTCTCAATTTCAACTCCATTATACTATAAGAGAAGGGAGAAAATTTGAACTTTTTGTGTTTTTTAAGTCCAATTAAGGGTTGGCTGCCTATAATTTTTCCCATAGGAGGTCTTAAGAATGAAGTATCAGTCAGTGTTCAAACGCTACGAATTTAAGTATTTGCTGAACGAAGAGCAGAAAGAAAGGGTATTACAGGCTATTGAGCCCTATATGGTTCTGGATCAGTATGGCCTGACCACCATTCGCAATGTTTATTTTGATACGGATAATTACCGGCTTATCCGGCAGTCTATGGAAAAACCGATTTATAAGGAAAAGCTGAGAATCCGCAGCTATCAGAAGGCGGATCCCCACAGTATGGTTTTTATTGAATTGAAAAAAAAGTATGATTCTGTGGTGTATAAACGTCGGCTGTCTCTGGAGGAAGAAAAGGCTGTGGACTGGGTCAGCGGGAAAGGAGAGTGTACCCAGAAGAGCCAAATAGGGGAGGAAATCGACTACTTTTTAAAGTATTATGAAACCTTACATCCGGTAATATTCCTTTCTTATGAAAGAGAGGCATTTTGCGAAAGGGCCGGAGGAGATTTCCGGGTAACCTTTGACAAAGAGATTCTGGGGCGGCAGGAAGAACTTTCTCTGGAGGCGGATGTCTGGGGAAGCCCTTTGCTGCTGGAGGGGCTGGCACTTATGGAAATTAAATGCTCCGGAGGAATACCTCTTTGGATGACTCATATTTTATCCCGGGAGGGCCTGTTTAGAACCTCCTTCTCTAAATATGGGACAGCCTACCAGAAAATGATTTATCCCCAAGGGAAAGGAGATTTACGATATGCCTGATTCAATTTTTCGAGGCCTGTTTGATACGGATATGACCAATGTTATCAGTGTGTCTGACTTTTTACTGTGCGTTGGCTGTTCGCTTCTGATTGGTCTGATTCTGGCCTTTGGCTATATGTACCATTGCCGCTATACCAAAAGCTTCATTGTAACCCTGGCTTTACTGCCTACGGTTGTCTGCGTTGTCATCATGATGGTTAACGGCAACGTGGGTACCGGAGTTGCAGTTGCCGGTGCCTTTAGTCTGGTTCGCTTTCGCTCTGTTCCCGGTACGGCAAGGGAGATTACCATGCTGTTTCTGGCCATGGGAGCGGGACTGATTGCCGGTATGGGCTATCTGGCCTATGCTCTTTTGTTCACCGTAATCATGTGTCTGCTCTGTATAATCAGTAATCATCTGGATTTAGGAACAAAAAGGAACGCACAAACCTATAAGACTCTGAATATTACCATTCCTGAAAGCCTGGATTATACCGGTGTATTTGATGAAATACTGGGAAAATATACCAGAGCCTACGAGTTGGTCTGCGTGAAAACCACCAACATGGGAAGCCTGTTTCGTTTAACCTATAATCTGACGCTGCAGGATACAGCAAAGGAAAAAGAAATGATTGATAAGCTTCGCTGTCGTAATGGAAATTTGGAAATTACCATATCCAAGCAGGAAACAGCGGCAGCAGAATTATAAGGAAGGGAGAGTTGATAGGAGATGAAAGTATCTATTCGCTTATTCGCCGCATTTTTTGCCTTCAGCTTATTACTGACAGGCTGCACCAATACCTCTGCACCGGCGGATTCAGCCTCTGACATAGAAAGCAATTCTGATACAAGCTCAGCTGCAGCCGGTACGTCTGCACCCATTACCGCAGAGTATTTTTCGGCCCGGGATTTTGAAGTGGGCTATGATGAAAGCCAAAGTGCCATTATTACCCTCAGCGGAGATACGGCCACCAGCAGCTCTAATGCCGTTCAGATCTCCGGCAGTACGGTTACCATTACCGATGAAGGGACTTATATTCTCAGTGGTACGTTGGATGATGGAATGATTATTGTAAATTCGGAAAAAACGGATAAAACTCAGCTGGTTTTAAAGGATGTATCTATCCACAGTGAAACCTCTGCGGCAATCTATGTTCTCCAGTCGGATAAGGTATTTATCACCACAGCTGCGGATACAACCAATACACTTTCTAACGGAGGCACCTTTACTGCAATCGATGAAAACAATATTGATGCCGTTATTTATTCCCGGGAGGACATAACCCTGAACGGCTCCGGCACATTGGTGGTATCCTCCCCTGCCGGTCATGGTGTTGTTTCCAAAGATTCCCTCACCGTCACCAGCGGTATCTATGAAATTAACTGTGCTTCACATGGATTTGAGGGTAAAGATGATATTTGTATTGCCAATGCCGATTTTACCATTGTTTCCGGTAAAGATGGAATCCATGCAGAAAATGCCGATGATGCTTCTTTGGGCTTCGTTTATATTCAGAGCGGCACGTTTGATATAAGTGCCGAAGGTGACGGCATCAGTGCAGCCTCCTATATGCAAATTGAGGATGGTAGCTTTAACCTTCTGACCGGAGGCGGCAGTGTAAACGGTGAAACCAAAACCTCTGAAGCATGGGGAAGCTTTATGGGCGGAGGACGGCACTCGGGAGTCAGTATGGGAAACAGTATGGGAAAAGGGAAAGGCAGTATGCCTTCTGCAGACAATATGACGCCTAGGGATAACATGCCGCCTACAGATAATATGCCTTCCGGGGACAGTACAGCAGCCACAACCACAGCCGCTGAGGACAGTACCAGTATTAAGGGCATCAAAGCAGGGGGAAATCTGGTTATCAATGAAGGAAAATTTACCATAGATTCTGCAGATGACTCTATTCATTCAAACACATCTCTGGAAATCAACGGGGGAGTGTTTGAGATTGCCTCGGGAGATGATGCCTTTCATGCGGATGAGAACCTGACGGTCAATGCGGGAACCATTCATATTTCAAAAAGCTATGAAGGTCTGGAGGGACTCCATGTCTGCATCACAGGCGGGGAGATTACGCTGGTAGCAAGTGATGATGGGCTGAATGCTGCAGGAGGTACTGACTCAAGTGGTATGGGAGGCCGGGGAAGTGATAAGTTTGGTTCCGGAAATGCCTCCTCTAATGGCAGTGTGGTTATTGCAGGGGGAACCCTTTATATTGAGGCTTCCGGGGACGGTATTGATGCTAACGGTACCCTTGAGATTACCGGAGGATATACTACGGTATGCGGGCCGACTATAGGCGATACGGCTACCCTGGACTATGACAGCAGCGGAAGCATTACCGGAGGAACCTTTATAGGAACCGGTTCTTCCAGAATGGCACAGACCTTTACCGATTCAACCCAGGGAGTTATTACGGTTCAGGTAGGAAGCCAGGCCGCCGGTACAGCCTTTACCCTGTTGGACAGTGAGGGGAATACAGTGCTTACCGCTACACCTGGTTTACCGTATGAGACTGTCATTCTCAGCAGTCCCCAAATTCAAAGTAATGAAACCTACAGGCTTACCGTGGGCTCATTTTCTGAGGAACTCACTGCCTCCTGATAATAGGAAGTATAGAGAGGTTATATACTTGAAAGAGAAATTCATTGCGTTAATACCTGTCTTTGAACCATCTCCTGTATTAATTGAGATTTTAATTCAGCTAAGGAAGCTGGGAATGGAAATTATTTTGGTTGATGACGGAAGCGGGGCTGCTTTTTGGGAAGTATTCAGCAGGGCTTCCTCATTTGCCGAAATCATTACCCATCCGGTTAATCGGGGAAAAGGGGCGGCATTAAAAACCGGGATGGAATACATAAGGATAAACTACAGTGAGAACTGTGTTATTGTAACCGTTGATGGGGATGGGCAGCATCGGGCAGAGGATGCTGTCCGATTATGCCGTATGGCAGTAAAATATCCCGAAGGACTGATTTTAGGCTATCGGGAACTAAAGGGCAATGCTCCCTTAAAAAGTCGATTTGGAAACATGCTCACCCGATGGATTTTTGGCTGTTTAACAGGGGTAAGGCTTAAGGATACACAAACCGGATTAAGGGCCTTCAATGCCGCCCTTATTCCCCTGCTTCTTTCTATTCCGGGAGAAAGATATGAATATGAAATGAAGGTTTTGCTGGAATTTACCCGAAAGAAAATACCGATTCAGGAAATGGAGATTGATACCATTTATCTGGATAACAATTCTGCCTCCCATTTTCATCTATGGAGGGATTCTTTTCTCATTTACAAAGAAGTGCTGAAATTTTCAGCAGCCTCCTTTGTGGGATTTTTGGTGGACTATGTCTTATATAGTCTGCTGATTTTTACTACCTCGAATCTGCGAATTGCAAATGTGGGAGCAAGAATCATCAGTGCCACCGTAAACTACATACTCAACCGCCGGTTTGTCTTTCGCAGCACGAAGAGTATTTTTGTCTCTGCCATACAATATATTCTTCTGGCGGCTGCCATATTGTTTTTCAATACCCTGCTGCTGGAATTTCTGGCAAATACCTGCCAAATGAATCGAATGCTGGCAAAGCTATGCTCCGAGGCGGTATTTTTCTTCGTAAGCTGGCTGGTACAAAGAGGTGTGATTTTCAAAAAAGAAAACAGCCTGAATAACTAAGGAAGGTAAAAGTTATGCGTTTAAAAAGATATATCTGGCCAATCCTTTACAGCATAATATTGATTGGCTTCACTGCCTATGTCCTTCTGGATACATTTGTCATTCCTCGTACTTATTCCATTGTACAAAGTGAAGAAATCTCTGGCATAAACCATACAACAGAAGTAGTAGAAACGACAGAAGAAACACCTTATAGGATGGCCTCGGATGCCTCCTATTCCGATGAAAATATTACCATAGCCATTACCGAGTACCGGGAGTATGATACCAATATTTATGTGGCCGAGATTTGGCTTTCCTCAGCAGAGTATTTAAAAACAGCCCTTGCCGGTAATACCTATGGGAAGAATGTAACGGCGAAAACCTCTGAAACAGCCCGTAGTAACAATGCCATTCTGGCAATAAATGGGGATTATTATGGCGCACGGGAAAACGGTTATGTTCTTCGCAATGGGGTGATTTACCGGGATACGGCAGCCGGAAATCAGGAAGCCCTTGTCATTGATAAGAATGGTTCTTTGTCCATTGCAGCAGAGGAAGAAACCTCCATAGATCAGCTGTTGGCAGGGGGAGCGCAGCAAATTCTGTCCTTCGGCCCGCCGCTTTTGGATGACAGTGGAATTTTAGTAACTGAAGCTGAAGAGGTTGGGAAAGCTAAGGCAAGCAATCCCCGTACAGCCATTGGAAGCATCAGCGCTTTACACTATGTTTTCCTTGTATCCGACGGACGTACAGCCCAAAGTGCCGGACTCAGCCTGTATGAATTAGCTGAGTTTATGCAGTCTCTGGGAGTAACAACGGCCTATAATCTGGATGGTGGAGGTTCATCTACCATGTATTTTAATGGAGAGGTGATAAACAATCCTACCACAAACGGAAAGAGCATTAAGGAAAGGAGTGTGAGTGATATTGTATACATCGGATATTGATGCCCCTAAACAGGCGGTGAAAACAGCGTATGTTTATTTGCTGGTGGCTCTGTTTTGTGCCCTTTTCGGTGCCGTTTATGAGTTCTTCAGTCATGGGGTTTATTCTTTTTATATGCTTTACGCATTCCTGTTTCCTCTGGTGGGAGGAACCCTCCCTTTTCTGTCCGCTTTTTTGATAAAAACCGGGAATTATCCCGGTGTGCTTTCTCAAAATCTGTATCACTCGGGCATAGCCACGATTACGGTAGGAAGCCTTATCCGGGGAGTTTTGGAGATTTACGGTACCACCAACAGTTTACTTTGCCTATATGGATATGTGGGGATAATCCTTCTGCTGCTTGGAATCATTGCGTATGGATTTAAAAAATAACGGTATAGGAGTAACAGGATAACGAAAATGCATCATATCCACAAGAAGGTTGTTTTTTGGACGCATTTATTTTATAATAAAAAAAATGACGGACAACTTATGGGCCGAATAAAGGGGATGTATACAAATGAAAAATGGTAAAACAAAATCGGTAACGGATGCAAAGAATACCAGTGGACGCAGTCAATCCCAGCAGCTGAAAAGGGATGTGAAGCAGGTATATGTACTCATGGTTGCAGCAGCAATTTCTTTGGTTGGGTTCATTCTGATCAGTATTTCCAATACCCGCATGCTCAATGAGCAGACGGAGACGACGATGTTTTTAAATCAGTATCGTTTGGGCTCCAAGGCATTGACTGCAGCAGTTCAGTCCTATGCAGTTACCGGGGATAGCACCTACTACGACGATTACATGAATGAGTTGGAAGTAGATATGAACAGAGATATTGCCTGGGCAGGTCTGGAGAAGAATGATATTACCCAGAATGAATGGACGATGATGGAGAATATTGCCAATATGTCCAATAATCTGGTTCCGTTGGAAACAGAGGCTATGGAAAAGGTTCAGGAGGGGAAATCGGAAGAAGCCATAGAAGCAGTTTTCGGGGACGAGTATCAGGTTACCATTCGTGCCATTAACAGTCAGACCACGCA
>JBJELS010000194.1:0-1974 GCA_051879275.1 Lachnospiraceae bacterium | reverse complement strand
AGCTTTGAAGAAATTGTGGAAAAGCTGGAGGAGTTTAAGAAGAAAATGGTTACCTTCTTTGTGCTGGATAATCTGGATATTCTGAAAAAGAACGGCAGACTTACCGGAGTAAAATCCCTGGTAGCCTCCACGCTGAATATTAAGCCGATTATGCAGGGAGAAAAAGGAGCCATTGCACAGGCAGGCCAGGCGGTAGGAATTAAGAAGGCTTTGAGTAAGATGACGGATTTAGTAGTGGAGAAGATGGAGAAGACGGAAGAGCGTATTTTAATGATTACTCATTGTAATAATTTGAAGCGGGCAGAAGCAGTAAGGGACATGATTCTTGCGAAGGCAAAGTTTAAGGCAGTGAATATTATGGATACTGCCGGCATCAGCAGTCTTTATGCTGCAGACGGCGGAATAATTGTGACCGTTTAATCTTACAGGAAAATAAATTCAATGGGAGAAAGATAAAGGAGCAGCAGAAGCAAAAGCTGAAAAATCAGTATAAGGGGAATACCCAGGGTAAACTTAAGATGCCTTGTTTTATGATGAAAAAGGTACATACCCATAAGGGAGCCCAGACTCCCTCCCATAGCAGCAATAATGAATAAAGTAGATTCCGGAATTCTAAAGGCCCGTTTACGGGCCTTTCTTTTATCCAGAAACATGGCCAAAAAGCCTAACAGATTTATTAAAAGTAAATAAAACAGCAGAACAGAAATAACATTCATCGGCTTTTCCTCTCTACCGGCCTGTTGTCAGAGTAATATTGCAGCTATTTATCGGCTTCCATCAGCTTCAGAGCACGAACCTTACTGGAGAGTCCGAAAAGATTAATGAAGCCTTCGGCATCATGGTGATCGTATAAATCACCGGTGGTAAAGGAAGCAATGCTTTCATTATACAAAGAGTAAGGGGAAGTGGTTCCCGCCTTGATGATATTTCCCTTGTAAAGCTTGAATTTGACTTCACCGGTTACATATTGCTGAGTGGATTGGATAAAGGCTACCACCGCCTCCCTTAGAGGAGTAAACCATTTGCCTTCATAAACAATCTGTGCCAGCTTATTGCCCATATCCATTTTTACAGCATATGTGTCACGATCCAGAATCAGCTCTTCCAGCTGCTGGTGTGCTTCATAAAGAATGGTTCCGCCGGGAGTTTCATATACACCACGGGATTTCATTCCTACCACTCGGTTTTCTACAATATCCACAATACCGATACCATGCTTTCCGCCCAGGGTGTTCAGGGTGCGGATGACATCGGCTACCTTCATTTTTTTACCGTTAACGGAAGTTGGAATACCCTTTTCAAAGGTCATGGTTACATATTCACCTGTATCGGGAGCCTTCTCGGGGGTAGTTCCCAGAACCAGAAGATGATCGAAATTAGGCTCCTGGGCAGGGTCTTCCAGCTCCAGACCCTCATGGCTGATATGCCACAGATTGCGGTCACGGCTGTAGCTGGAATCAGCAGAAAAAGGAAGGTGGATACCGTGAGCTTCACAGTATGCAATCTCATCCTCACGGGACTGCATGGTCCAGGCATCATTTCTCCAGGCGGCAATAATCTTTAAGTCAGGAGCCAGAGCCTTAATACCCAGCTCAAAGCGAATCTGGTCATTTCCTTTTCCGGTAGCTCCATGACAGATAGCTGTGGCCTTCTCCTTGCGGGCAATTTCCACCAGGCGTTTGGCAATTACCGGGCGGGCCATGGAGGTTCCCAGCAGATATTTGTTTTCATAAACAGCATGAGCCTGTACGCAGGGAACAATGTATTCATCACAAAATTCATCAATAACATCTTCAATATAAAGCTTGGCAGCACCGCAGGATTTAGCACGTTCCTCCAGACCATCCAACTCTTCTCCCTGTCCGCAGTCGATACAGACACAGATTACTTCATAATCAAAATTTTCCTTCAGCCAGGGAATGATGGCTGTGGTGTCCAGACCGCCTGAGTAGGCTAAAATGACTTTTTCTTTCA
>JBJELS010000193.1:0-1985 GCA_051879275.1 Lachnospiraceae bacterium | reverse complement strand
GTTCAACCAGACTGCGAATACGTTCTTCATCCAGATGTCCGGGCAGAGGACAAAAAACCAGAATACCATGTACCATTTTATCCTGATTCAGCTTCAGGATAACCTCTTCCAGCTTATCCTGTCCCACTTGAAGCGGCAGCTCAACGGTCTCAGCCAGCGCCCCTGCTGCTTCAAATCTCTTATAAATTCCTCTCTCATAGGCTAAATCGTCTTCTCTCTCTCCTACACGAACAATAGCCAGTTTAGGAGTAATCCCCTTAGCCTTCAATACCGCAATCTCTTCCTTAAGCTCCTCAAGCATGGCTTTTGCCACCGGCATCCCCTTTAATTCCTGCATCATCAATCCTGCTCCTTTTCAGACAACTCTTATTTATCGATTTCCCGCTTTTTTAGGCTGCTTTTAATCTTTTCATAGATTATCTCACAGCGTCTGCAGCCATCCTGTGTCAATGCTTCAGCCCTTTGGTTCATCCTGTCAGCTTTCTGCCTGTCTTTCATCAATTCCGTATTGATATAAACGTTCATTACAGCCCCCTCCAGGGCCCCCCTGCAGGCAGCTGCCGCCACAGCCACATCGCTGACAGCCAAGCGGCTGCCTTTTTCCTCCAGTTCCTCCAAAACGGGAATCAACTCATACAAGGCTTCTGCCAGCTCTAAGGGAATCCTTGCTGCTTCCTGTAAGGCTTTCTCCAGAATCTCCCCCCGTTTCTCCTCATCTTTGGGTATACGGTATGCCTCAGCCAAGGGCAAAAAAGCTTCAGCATCCTTTTCTATATAGCTTTGCAGCTGCGGGAGTGATTCCTGCATTTTCTCCAATATACGCTCTATATCCTCCTGATAGCAGGCATATTTCTTTTTTCCCGTGGTAAGGTTAGCCACCATTGAACACAGGGCTGCTGCCAAAGAGCCCATTAAAGCTGCTGCTGCTCCGCCTCCCGGTACGGGTTCCTTACTGGCCAGCCCGGTTAAAAACTCCGTAATCTTCTTATCCATCATTATCCCTCCTTAATTTAATGCAAAATCAAACAGGCTGATCTGATTCGTTTCCGGCAAATCTCCCAAAAGATGCAGGGAATCCATTAAATCGATTACCGTCTTGGAAACCTTGGTTCTTACCCGGAAATCATCCTTGGACAGAAAAGTCCCGTCTTTTGCTGCCTCCATCACCTGATCCGCCGCTTTCTCTCCCATTCCCTCTATACTGTTTAAGGAGGGCATGATTTTCTCTCCCACGATTTGAAAATTTCGGGAATGTGCCCTATAGATATCCAGGGGCATAAAATTGAAGCCTCTGGCGTACATCTCCTGTACAATTTTCATATCCTTCATGGTATCCTGCTCCTTTTTTGACAGGGTATCGTTTCTTCGCCTGTAATCTGCCATTACCGCTTCCAGATGTTCCTTTCCCTGACACATCAATTCATAGGAAAAGGCAGAAGCACGTATACTGAAATAGGCGGCATAGTAAGCCAGCGGATAATACACCTTACAGTAGGCAATCCTCCAGGCCATCATCACATAGGCAGCCGCATGGGCTTTGGGAAACATATATTTGATTTTTTTACAGGACCAGATATACCAGTCCGGCACATTCTGGGCCAGCATAGCCTCCTCCCATTCCGGCTTCAGCCCCTTTCCCTTTCGGACGCTTTCCATAATGGTAAAGGACAGAGAGCTTTCTACGCCCATATTAATCAAATAGGTCATAATATCGTCTCGTGTACAGATGGCCGTAGCAATGGTTGCTTTCCCTTCTTCAATCAGGGTCTGGGCATTTCCCAGCCATACATCCGTTCCGTGGGACAGGCCGGAAATACGTACCAGGTCTGAGAAGGTCTGGGGCTTGGTATCCAAAAGCATCTGGATAACAAAGTCCGTACCAAACTCCGGGATTCCCAGTGAACCCACCTGGCAGCCCCCCAGCTGTTCCGGCGTCACCCCCAATGCCGACGTATTCTGAAACAGGGACATTACCCTGGGATCAT
>JBJELS010000192.1:0-1992 GCA_051879275.1 Lachnospiraceae bacterium | reverse complement strand
AATTAACGAATTTTTCCAACAGGGCATGGGAACAAAATCCACACCGTCTGCCTTCGTGTAACAAGGGGTTTTGCGGTCATCAGGGCCAAACACACGGACAGCCAGCTTGCTGTAAAAGAAACCGCCTACCAGGAGAATGGCAAGACCGATAAAAAATGTAACCATATTCTTATTTCCTTTCTTATCCTTTGTTTTCGGGTAAAAGTAAATAATTTCTTTACCAAAACTATCTAGTTTTATCCGTGGCGTTAGACTAGCATATATTTTTCCCTACTGTCAATAAAAAACCTTACGATTCTCCGTTTTTTATTAAAAAAAACTTAAAATTTTATAAAAAATAGACAAAAAAATACACGGGTCATTTGGCCCGTGTATTCTAATAGGGACAACCTATACCAGCATATCAAAGTTGGAGCCGATATGGGGATAGACGGAACGCTCCATTGCGGAGGAATCCAGCATTGCTACGATTCCCTGCCCCAGGGAATCCATATTCTCCAGAGATTTGTCCAGCATGGCAGTCCCTACCTGGGTGAGGCTCATCTGCTGAGCTTGCATTACAGATAAAGAAGCAATATCCATAGCTCACCTCTTTCTGCCGAAAACGGCTGTTTAATGTTGTAGAAATTTCTACATTTCTTATATCGGTAACAGACTCGGCTCTGTTTAGATTGAAATTGCCGTTATTTTTTGTTATACTGATACAAATTTATTTTCTGTGGGTTCAGGAAAAAAGAGGAGAAGATCTTTCCGAGGGAAGGAAAGAAATAAAAGGATATGGAAGTATTAGGGATTTCGCTGAGTAATGTAGGCCTTAGGGAAGCCATCAGGCGAAGTGAGGGATACTTGAGGCAGGGCGGATTGAACACCATTGCCTATGTCTCGGCAAAGAAGCTCGTAGAGGCCTCGGAAAATGAGGAACAACGAATCTGGTGGGAGAAGCTGGATCTTACCATATGTGAGGATACCGAGGTACTGAAGGCGGCAGGGGCAGTCAGCTATAACCGGCTTAAGGAAATAGAGGAAAACAGCTTTTTAAAGGAGTTTTTAAAGCTGCTGGCAAAGCGTCATACCTCTGTCCTTTTACTGGCAGAGGATGAAGAGAAGCTGAGGCTTCTGGAGGAAGAGCTGCGGCATATTCAGAGTAATCTGTTTGTGACAGGAAGGGATACAACAGATTACTATCGGGAGAATAAGGAAGGACTGATTAATGCAATCAATGCCCAGGCTCCGGGAGTTATCCTTTCCAGATTACCCTACCCTGAGGGGATTCATCTGATGTATGATTATCACAGCTATTTAAACGGCTCAATCTGGCTGACTCTGCCGGAAACACTGGTAAAGAGTGAGGCAGAAGGATGGAAGGAAAAAATGGCAGACCTGATCTACCGAAAGCTTTTGAATAAAAAGCTGCATCGCTTTGCTCAGGAGAAGGAACGGCAATAAAGAAACCGCGGCAGAAACCATGGTCTGCAACGGTTTCTTTGTTTTTTGACAGATACATCAAAAATTCACTAAAAAACTATGGATTTTTTTGGTATTTTCTTTTAAAATGGTAATTGGGTATATTTTTAGCAAAAAAAAGAGGAATACATTTTGTGTATTTTGTCTAGGTATTCAGGATGGCGGGGGCTTTTCCTGAAAAAAGAAGGAAAAGGAGAGGGGATAATGATTTCCAATCAGATTTTGCAAAATACGATTGAGGGCATAAAAGCCATTGGACGGGTTGAATTGTGCGTAGTGGATGCAGAGGGGAAGGCATTGGCTGAAACTACACCGGAGCTTTCCAAGCGGACGTCTACTGCGTTGGAATTTGCCAAATCACCGGCAGACAGCCAGGAGGTGGCAGGAAACCAGTACTTTAAGATTTATGATGAACAGCAGCTGGAGTATATGCTGATTGCCATGGGCTCCGGCGAGAATGTTTATCTGGTAGGCAAGATGGCAGCCTTTCAGATTCAGAATCTTCTGGTAGCCTATAAAGAGCGTTTC
>JBJELS010000191.1:0-2004 GCA_051879275.1 Lachnospiraceae bacterium | reverse complement strand
ACTCATATTATGGAGAACATTGTTTATAATGAGCTGCTTGTGCGTGGTTACAATGTGGATGTTGGTATTGTGGATGTATTTGCAAAGAATAGTGAAGGAAAGAGAGTTCATAAGCAGTTAGAGGTCGATTTTGTAGTGAACCAGGGCAGTCAGAGATATTACATTCAGGTAGCTTATGATATGACTTCTGAAGAAAAGCAGTCACAGGAACTTAATTCGCTCCGAAATATTCCGGATTCATTTAAGAAGATTGTTATAGTGAATGGAACGAAAAAACCGTGGAGAAATGAGGAAGGATTTGTAATCATGGGGATGAAATACTTTCTGCTCAATGCGGACAGTTTGGAGTTTTAGTGATCGTCATTAAAAATGTATAAGTACGAGTTGGGATATTCAGCCAGAGGGGAGAAATTAGACTTGACACAGCGATAAAGATTCACTATTATGGAAGGAAAGAATGAAAAAGCCATGAAGGTGTCAAGTAGGAATATATCTTCTTACAGAGAGAGGGAGTCGGCGGCTGGAAGCTTCCTTAAGTTCAGATATAGGACGAAATTCCCACCTGAGCTGCTTGCCTGAATATCTTAAGTCTGAGATGATTAAGGGAAGACGGAGAAGACACGTTAAGTCTTTAGAGTGTCCGATGAATCGGAAATGAGGGTGGTACCGCGGAAATTTTCGTCCCCAGTGTCTTAAGACACTGGGGATTTTTGTGTGGACAGACACTGAAGAAATTGGCTGTGGAATAATTGAGGTTTATGATGGAGGAAGAAATGAAAACAAAACTGGAACAGATCAAAGCAGAGGCATTGGAGCAGATTAAAGCTTCAGATGCTCTGGAAAAGCTGAATGACGTCAGAGTAAATGTGCTGGGGAAAAAAGGAGCATTGACAGCCGTTTTAAAAAGTATGAAGGATGTGGCCCCCGAAGACAGACCCAAGGTGGGGCAGCTGGTGAACGAAACCCGTGCGGAAATTGAACGGGTGTTGGAAGAAACGGTTAAAAAAATGGAGGCTGTGAAGCGGGAAGCCCAGCTCAGGGCAGAGGTAATCGATGTCACCCTGCCGGCAAAGAAAAACAGTGTAGGCCATCGCCATCCCAATACCATAGCCATGGAGGAAGTGGAACGGATTTTTATCGGAATGGGATATGAGGTAGTAGAGGGACCGGAAATTGAAACGGACTATTATAATTTTGAAGCACTGAATATTCCTGCCGATCATCCGGCTAAAGATGAACAGGATACCTTCTATATTAATGGAGATATTCTGCTGAGAACCCAGACCTCAGGTACTCAGGTGCATGTAATGGAGCAGGGGAAGCTCCCCATCCGTATGATTGCCCCCGGAAGAGTGTTTCGTTCCGACGAGGTGGATGCAACTCATTCTCCTTCCTTCCACCAGATTGAAGGACTGGTTATTGATAAGAAGATTACCTTTGCAGACCTTAAAGGAACCCTGGCAGAATTTGCCAGAGAGCTTTTTGGAGAAGGGACAAAAGTAAAATTCAGACCCCACCATTTTAATTTTACTGAGCCCAGTGCGGAAATGGATGTCAGCTGCTTTAAATGTGGAGGAAGCGGATGCCGTTTTTGTAAGGGAAGTGGCTGGATTGAAATTTTGGGCTGCGGTATGGTTCACCCCAATGTACTTCGTATAAGTAAGATCGATCCTGAAGAGTATTCCGGCTTTGCTTTTGGTATCGGTTTGGAAAGAATCGCTTTGTTAAAATATGAAATTGATGATATGCGTCTGCTCTATGAAAACGATATCCGATTCTTACGTCAATTTTAATGTTCAGATGAAAAATATGAAGAAATGAGAGGAAGTTTATGAATACAGCATTATCATGGATTAAAGCATATGTACCGGATTTGGAGGCAGGAGATCAGGAATATACCGATGCCATGACTCTTTCCGGAACCAAGGTTGAGACCTTTGAGCGTTTGGATAAAAACCTGGACAAAATTTTCGTAGGTCAGATTCTGACCATTGAAAAACATCC
>JBJELS010000190.1:0-9280 GCA_051879275.1 Lachnospiraceae bacterium | reverse complement strand
TACCAATCATCTGATTGACCTTCCTATGCTGAAGACCTGGATTAACGCATATGCTCCCACAAGAGAGTATATACGTGCTACCATCGAAAAGATTATTGGCAGCTCCGAATTTAAGGGACAGTATAATGACGTTGTCTGGTGCGGACGCTGGGACACCCGATTATAATTGCATGGATAAGGCGGGCTTTTGCCTGCCTTATGGCGAAAGGAATATGATATGCCGGATTTACTGCATAATTTAAAACCAAAGAAAGATTACCTTATCTGTATTGACTCTGATGGCTGTGTAATTAACGGAATGACCGTTAAGCATATGAAATGCTTTGGCCCCGGAATTGTAGAAGTCTTTTCGCTTGAGGAGCATAGGGAGGATATACTCTCCTATTGGAATACTATAAATTTATATTCCCGTACCAGAGGAATTAATCGTTTCCCGGGATTGGTCATGGCACTGGAATATGCCATAGAGAAGGGATATCTCGACATGGATATCTCCCAGCTGGTTCAATGGACTACCACTACCGGGGAGCTGTCCAATGGCAGTCTGGATGCCTGGATAGAAAAGATAGAGACACAAAAGCAAACCGTTCCCCCCTGTCTTAAGCTGGCAAAGGAATGGTCTCTGTGGGTAAACCATCATGTGGCAGAGCTGTCCTTAATGGACAAGCAGGCCTTTTTGGGGGCGAAGAAGGGGATAAAGGAAGCAAAGAAATCAGCCAATGTAGTGGTTGTCTCCTCGGCAAACAGAAGGGCAGTGGAAGAAGAATGGGAGGATAATCAGCTGATGGATGATGTGGATTTGCTGATGACCCAGGAATACGGAAGTAAGGCCAGCTGTCTTGAACAGCTGAAGTCTGTGGGCTATAAGGAGGACTGTATTCTTATGGTAGGTGATGCCCTGGGAGATATGCAGGCTGCAAAGGATACAGGTGTACTGTTCTATCCTATTTTATCAGGTCAGGAGGAGGAATCCTGGGAAATTTTTACTCAGGAGGTTCTGCCGGATTTTTTATCAAGCAGGTACAGAGATGGGGGAATGGAAGACTGGCAGAGGAAGATGCTGGAACATTTACAATAAGGAGCTTAAAACTGATTGACGAATACCTGATTTTCCCTGTAAAATGATTATGACTGATCGTGAGGACCTTCACAGTCGACTGTGAAGGTCCTTCGTCTTTCAAAACAGGATAAATACTTCGTAATGGAGGGATAAATGAAATACGAGGGAATTGTTTACCGACCGCCAAGTGAGGCCAGGAGCCTGATCATTCAGGCGACTATAGGCTGTGCACATAACACCTGTGTATTCTGCAATATGTATCGAGCCAAAAATTTTCGGATCAGAGAAATGGAAGAGATCAAACATGATATTCTGGAAGGGGCAGCTCAGTATGGAAAGCTGGTGGAGAAGGTGTTTTTGGCGGATGGAGATGCTCTTTGCATACCCACAGCAGACATGCTGGAAATTCTGGAGTTCATTGGGGAAAAAATGCCCTGGAATCACCAGATAGCCGCTTATGCCACCACGCAGGATATTTTGGAAAAAACAGAGGAAGAATTAAGGAAAATCAACAGAGCCGGCCTTCAGCTTCTTTATATTGGAGCAGAATCCGGAGATAATGAGGTGCTTCGGCGAATGGCCAAGGGAGTAACCGCAGAGGAAATCGGTGAAGCCGGTAAAAAGGCCAAAGCCTGCGGCTTTAATACCTCTGTCACCCTGATTTCCGGTCTGGGAAGTCGGGAAAGAATGAAGGAGCATGCTGTGGAATCCGCAAAGCTGATTACGAAAATGAATCCGGATTACCTGGGCTTTTTGACCTTGATGCTGGAGGAGCCTGCCCCCATCTGCAGACTGGTGGAAAAGGGAGATTTTCTCTTGCTTTCTCCTGATGAGGTAATGGAGGAAATGAGGATTTTCCTTTCTTCTGTGGATTCTGAAGGAACCGTTTTCAGGGCAAATCATGCATCTAACTATGTGAATTTACGGGGAACCTTGAATCGGGATCGGCAGTTTTTACTGGAACAGATCCGCAAGGCGACAGCTAAAATGAATTATAAACCGGAAAATTATCGGGGCTTATAAGCGAAAAACTGGTATGGTGAAAAAAATGAAAACTGGATATTTCTACAAATTCAAATCTGCTATAGAGTATAGCTGTGTTCAAAGTATAAGGGGAGTGAGGAAATGAAAAGGATTGCCCTGATTAATGATTTATCCGGTTTTGGAAAATGTTCCCTGACTGCGGCTATTCCGGTGATTTCAGTAATGGGAATACAGGCCTGTCCTTTGCCTACGGCCGTATTGACGGCACAGACCGGATTTAAGGAGTATTTTTGCGACGATTATACCGACAGGATGGATGAGTTTACCAGACACTGGAAAAGGATGCAGGTTTCCTTCGACGGAATCTGCTCAGGCTACCTGGCAGGAGCCGGGCAGATAGAAAAGGTACTCTGTTTTCTGGAGGACTTTAAGGGAAAAGATACTCTTTATCTGGCTGACCCGGTTCTGGGAGATGGCGGAAGACTGTATGGAAATTTTACTCAAGAGCTGCTTGCGGAAATGAAGGAGCTGGTGAAAAAGGCTGATGTGATTACCCCTAATCTGACGGAGCTGTGTCTTTTAGCCCATGAGGACTATTTCCAAATTACTAAATTCCGGGGAGAAAAAGACTATATAAAAAGAATTGAGGAAGCGGCTGAAAAACTGCTGACGAAGGCAGAATGCCCTCAACAGGTAATTGTTACCGGTATTCTCAATAGTCTTGGAAATCAGGAAATGATTGGAAATCTGGTCCTCTCTGAACAGGATAGCTTTTATATGGAAACTGTCTATACGGGAAAAAGCTTTTCCGGTACGGGTGATTTGTTTTCTTCCGTGGTCTGCGGCAGCCTGGTCAAAGGCTTTAGGGCAGAAGAGGCGGTAAAAAGGGCAGTGGATTTTTTACAGGGAGCCATAGAGGAGGCTTCCCGGGAAAACACACCTACAGCTCACGGTGTACACTTTGAACATTATTTATCATGCCTGTTGTAAAAAGGTGAAAGTGTATAGGGAGGAAAAAGAAAAATGAATACGGGAATCAAGAAAGAAGTGGTTCAGATAAAAGGAAATGAAAGGCTAAAATATCTTACTGCGGCAGGAATTATGGCGGCGCTGATTACCCTGATGACGGCTTATATTTGTCATATACCGGTAGGGATCAACGGCGGTTACATTCATTTCGGTGATTCCTTAATCTATTTGACAGCGGCGATTCTACCTACACCTTATGCTTTGGCTGCAGCAGCCATTGGCGGCGGCCTGGCGGATTTACTCACCGCCCCCATGTGGATGCCGGCAACCATAATCATTAAAATGCTCATTGCTCTGCCCTTCAGCCATAAGGGAAGCAGAATTGTGACCCCCAGAAACATAGGAGCAGCCGTTTTGGCTTATTTTATCTCAGGTATCGGTTATTTTGTGGCAGAGTATATTCTGTTTGGCAGCTGGGCCGTTTTTTTGGTATCTATGCTTGAAAGCCTGGTGCAGTCCGGCGGCAGTGCCGTTTTTTTTATTCTTTTCGGACTTGCCCTGGACAAGGCTCATGTAAAAACACGTTTTTGGAATTAACATAAGGAATAAGGACATACAAGTATGGCAGAAATAATCTACACTTATCATAATCAGGTATACGCCAATATTACCAATATATGCAACTGTAACTGTGAGTTTTGCGTCCGCTCTCTGCATGATGGGGTGGGAGAAGCCTCCAATCTGTGGATGAAGGGGGATCCTTCCTTGGAAGAGATTAAAGCAGCTATGGACGATTTTGACTTTTCCCCTTTTTTGGAACTGGTATTCTGCGGCTATGGTGAGCCTACCTGCAGGCTGGATAATCTGCTGGGGGCAGCAGCCTATGCCAAAGAGAAATATGCACTTACCATCCGTCTGAATACCAATGGGCTTGCCAACCGATATCATGGACGAAATGTGGTGCCTGAGCTGGCAAGGGTAATTGATCGGGTATCCATCAGTCTGAATGCTCCCAATGCCGAGAAGTATCAGAAGATTGTACGGCCTATCCATGACCATGCTTTTTGGGATATGCTTGCCTTTGCTGATTTGGCCAAAGAAGCTTTTAGGGAAACGCAGCTTACCGTTGTGGATGTACTTCCCCGGGAAGAGATTGAAGCTTGCCGGAAAATAGCAGATGAGCATGGGATTTCCTTAAGAATTCGCAGATTTTCCTGAGAAAATGCTTATGGACTAAGCTTCAGTAATAATTAATTTGAGGGATTATGAAACAATGAGGAAGTACGAATGAGAAGGAAAAGAGGTATCGTTCTGAAATGGCTGACGATTGTTTTGCTTGTCGGAGCAGGATGCCTGGTGGGAGGCTTCGGAAGGAATAAGGAAGTAAAAGTTGTTACAGCCCTGAAGGCAAAGGCAGCAGAAAGACACACTATTTCTGAAAAGGCAGCAGTAACCTTTACCTCAGTTATCCAGGAGATAATTGCTAACCGAAAGGCTACAGTAGTTATTGATGCAGGACATGGGGGAGAACAGCCGGGCTGTGTAGTGGGGGGAACCCTGGAGAAGGATGTGAATCTGTCAATTGCCCTGGCCTTGAAGGACGAACTGGAGAAGAGAGGGATAGCAGTGATTCTGACCAGAAATAATGATACGAATGTGCAGCTGTCTGACCGGACAGCTTATGCCAGATCCATCCTTGCAGATTATTTTGTCAGTATCCATTGCAATGCATATGTTTGGGACAGAAATGTACGGGGCTTTCAATGCTTCTACTATCAGTCGGACCGGGGGAAAATGCTGTCAGATGAAATTACCCGGCTGGTAAAGGAGAAAGAAATCCAAATACGGGGGGCAGAAGAGGCAGATTTTAGAGTGCTGAGAGAATCTTCCATTCCTGCAGTTTTGATTGAAGCCGGCTATCTGACAAACTACGGAGACAGAATAGCCTTAACGTCCAGAGAATATCAGATGGATATGGCTGCCATAATTGCAGAAGGTATAGATAAAATACTACAGAGCTGATATATAGCAGATAGAGGGATGACGATAAAAGTAAGGTGGAAATGAGGTGCTTATGACTCTGCAGCAGTTGAGATATGCCGTTACCATTGCGGACTGTAAGTCAATGAATAAAGCAGCTACGGAATTATATATTACTCAGCCAAGTCTTTCCAATACCATTAAGGATTTAGAGGAAGAGATACACATCAGGCTGTTTGAACGCTCTAACAGAGGGATAATAATTACTCCTGAGGGAGAGGAATTTCTGGGGTATGCCAGACAGATGCTGGATCACTACCGCCTGATTGAGGAACGGTTTGTGGAAAATGCAACCTTTAAAAAGAAGTTCAGTGTTTCTTCACAGCATTATACCTTTGCAGTGGAGGCCTTTATTGAGCTGGCAAGGAAATTTGGCATGGAGGAGTATGAATTTGCCATTCATGAGACCCAGACCGGAAACATTATTGACAATGTTCGGAAGCATAAGAGTGAGCTGGGTATTCTCTACAGAAATGAATTTAATGAAAAATTTCTGTTTAAAATCCTCAGAGACAATGAGCTGGAATTTATTCCTCTGTTTGACTGTAAGATTTATGTCTATCTCCATCGGGATAATCCGCTGTCAGGCAACGAAAGAATTGTGTTTGAAGAGCTGCAGAAGTATCCCTGCCTGTCCTTTGAGCAGGGAGACAATAATTCCTTCTATTTTGCAGAGGAGGTAATGAGTACGGCAGATTATCGGCAGACGGTGAAGGTTGATGACCGTGCTACCATGCTGAATCTGATGAAGGGATTAAAGGGCTATACGCTTTGTTCCGGGATTATCTGCCAGGAATTAAATGGAGGAGAGTATACGGCTGTACCCCTGGATACCGATGAAATTATGACTATTGGGTATATTAAGCAGAAAAAAAGACCCTTAAGCCATTTGGGACAGTCCTATGTGAAGGAACTGCTGAAGTATAGGGATAGGGTATTATGAATAAGCCGAGTCTTCAAGATTTGCAATCCTGATATCTATCACAGAAGCAAAGGTAAAAAAGGAGTTGGAGAATCTTCACCACTCGGTCAAATATAACTTAACTAAGGAGCTTCCGGCCTATCTTATAGACCGGAAAGGTTCCCTATGTACCAACGGGGACATCGTGGCGGCATTTCGTTTGCTATGATGAGTGCTAATAATAAGTTTCCAACGGTTAGAGAGGTAGTAATTTGGATCAATACAATTTTTCAAACGATAATATAGACCTTGCTTGTGAGGAAGCCGGAAAGTTTCTTGCGTCAGCCGGTGTGGAACGGCGGGAGGCTCTCCGCATCAAACTTATACTTGAGGAAGTATTGTTGAAATATCAAATGAAGTTTGGTGAAAAAGCAACCTTTAAGGCCAGATGCGTAAAACGCTTCCCGTCTATCAAAATCGAGATTATTGTCGCGGGAGAATCCTACGATCCTCTTGACAAAGAGGGTGAAGAAGATGACGTGATACGAGGTCTGCTTGCAGGTATTGGCCTTGCACCTACTTGGAATTATAAGAACGGTAAGAACCATATCGTTTTTATCCCGAAGAAAAAAACGCTGTCCAACACAGTTAAAATAGTTGTGGCAAGCGGACTTGCGGTTATCACCGGTATTATTCTTAACCTTATGCCCGAGGGAATCAGGACAGGCACAAATGATTATGTACTTACACCCGTAACAAATGCCTTTATGGGGCTGATGTCGGCAGTATCGGGACCGCTGATCTTTCTGTCGGTTCTCAGCAGTATCTGTTCAATGGGCAATATGGAAACCCTTGGTAAGATTGGAATCAAGACGATTAAAGTTATTCTTCTGTATATGACTGTGATTGCCGTTTTAATGACCGCACTGGGAAGCCTTTTCTATCATGTGGAGTTGGGCGGAGTCGGAGCATCAAGCTTCTCGCAGATCTTGGACTTGATTTATGACATCATTCCAACGAATTTGTTTGAACCCTTTGTAACCGGAAATGCACTGCAAATAATATTCATCTCCATTATGGTTGGACTTGCGATGCTTGTCCTGTCATCAAGAGTAAATGGCGTTTTTCAACTTGTAGAACAGTTTAGGTCCATTGTTCAAACAATTATGTCTGGACTGTCCTCCATGCTACCTGTTTTGATCTTTGCTCTTTTTACAGGAATGATATCCAACGGCAATCTCGCTGTGTTTTTAGGTTCTTGGAAGATGATCACGATAATCCTTCTGTTGACTATTGGTTATTATGTGATAAATATTCTGCGAATTGCCGTCACAAAAAAAATCTCACCTGCTTTGCTACTGAGAAAAGTATGGCCGACATTTATTATATGTCTTACCACGGCATCTTCGGCTGCGGCGTTTGGTACAAACACCCGTGATGCAAACCAAGAATTCGGTATTGATAAGAAGCTTGTTGAATTTGCTACGCCCATCGGTCAGGTTCTGTTTATGCCCGGATGTATAGCTATGTTTCTCGGTGTGGAGTTAGGCTTTGCGGAGTCGTACGGCATTCCGATTACTCTGCCGTGGCTCATCATCGGACTTATTACAAATCTTTTGCTGTCATTTGCCATGCCGCCTGTGCCCGGTGGCTCAATGATGTGCCTCACCATTGCATTTGCACAGCTTGGAATCCCGATGGAAGTGATGGGTATTGCCTTAGCAGTGGACACAATCACTGATTTCCCTATAACAGCATGCAACGTTTCAGGCTGGCAGCTTACAATGATCGACGTTGCGGACTCCCTTGATATGCTCGATAAAGAAACACTACACAAAACCGGGTTATAGCAGGCATCTGGTCAAAGCTTCTTTTGACAGGATTTTAAAGGAGTTCTGATAGTAATCAATCATGCCCAGCTCCTTCATACGTCCCAGTTCCCGGCACATAGAGGAACGGGAGACATTCAGGTATTCAGCCAGTTCGTTGCGATTAGGAATAATCGTAAAAGACTGGCTGTTTTGCCTGTCTGCCTCATAAAGCAGGTAGGTAGCCAGCTTCTCCCGCATACCCTTTAATGTCAGAAGCTCAATTTTTCGATTCAAAATTCGGTTCTTTTCTCCTAGCAGCATCAGCATATTATGGATAATCTGGTGATGGAAGCTGCAGGAATGTCCGCAGGTTCGTATGATCCTGGTAAAAGGAAGGAAAAGAATATCAGAGTTCTCTCTGGCTCTTACTGTTACTGGAGACAGACGCATTTTGGTACAGATGATTCCCTCTCCAAAAAGCTGACCGGGGCCCACAAAATCCAGAATATGCTTAACTCCTGCCGGATTCTCCTTGACAAGCTCCAGGGAGCCGGAGAGGACGATGCCAAGGTGGCTTACCTGTTCATCAGCCAACCATAGACATTCTCCGGAGAGGAAGGACTTTTTTCTGGCCTCTATACAGGTCAAAAGATGGGGCAGGTCGTTAGAGCTAATGGAAACAAAAAGTACACATTTTTCTAAAATTGAATAGTCCATTGAAGAAAATCCCCTTTTTACTCAATATTTTCAAAATGTTGCTGTAGCAACAATAATATAATTTCAGTTTAGTATAATGCAAAAAGAAAGGCAAATAGAAAATTAGTTACTGCTCAGCAAATTTTATTCGGTAAAGGCAGTTATAAAAATTATTTTTTAATACAGGGAGGATATATTTCATGGAAAACAGGATGTTTTGTTACCAATGTCAGGAAACCGCAAAATGCTCAGGCTGCACCGTTGTGGGAGTCTGTGGCAAGGATGCCCGGCTGGCGGCTTTGCAGGATATTCTGGTCTATGCGACCAGGGGCTTAAGTGAGGTTAATACTGCTTTGAGAAAGCAGGGAGAAGCCATTCCTGAAGAGGTCAACGATTATATTGTGCTCAATCTGTTTACCACCATTACCAATGCTAATTTTGACCCTGAAATTTTTGAGGAAAGAATTGCGAAAACCTTAAGAATAAAAGAAAAGATGCTAACGAAGCTTGCGGATAAAGCAGGTCTTCATGAGCCGGCATTATGGAAGGCCTCCACTCAAGAAGAGATTGAAGCTGCAGCTTCTAAGGCAAGTGTACTGGCCACGGAAAATGAAGATATAAGAAGCTTAAGGGAGTTGATTGTTTATGGAGTAAAAGGTCTTTGTGCTTATCTTAAGCATGCCTGGGAGCTGGGAAAGACGGATGAGAATATCCACGCCTTTTTACAGAGAGCCCTTGCAGCAACCCTGGATGATGGTCTTAGTGCAGGAGATTTGGTGGCTTTGGCTATGGAAACCGGTAAGTTTGGTGTTGACGGTA
>JBJELS010000189.1:0-9324 GCA_051879275.1 Lachnospiraceae bacterium | reverse complement strand
TATTTCATTATTACCGCTTCGACTGACTGCAGCATATCCAATAGGAATACCCTTCACTGTGGTATCCACCTTTTTTACCTTCTGAATGAAGGGAATTTTAAAATGAAGTCCTTTTTCTTCCACCATCTGGGCCTGTCCAAAGGTTGTGATAACTGCTATTTCTGTTTCTTTAACTGTATATACACCCAAATAGCCGATAAATAGAATAACAAATAGTAAGAACACCACAAAAAGTGGAATAAAAACCTTTTTTACCCCTTTACCGAAGTTTCCTCTTTTTTCTGTAAAATTATAAACCTTCTTAATCAATTTTTTCTCCCTTTCCTCTTAAGCTTATTCATCTGTGTCCTCACTCCCCGAATACTCAATATCACTGCTTTATACAGTAAAATTTAATTCTTTAAGACAGTGATTAAAAAGTAGCTCTCCTACAGTCTTATCTTACGATAAACCCGGAATTATGTCCATCCATTTCAGCAGGCAAATGCATCGTTTTTACATCTTCTTTTTCACATTATAAAGCATTTTTATTTATAACTCCGACATCTTTATGCTATTATTACGTTAAGCATATGGTATTCTGATCTTTCGGTGCAAGCCGTCTTTTTCATTTCTTGGAAGCTCTATGCGAAACAATTCTATCTAAGCAGGAGATTTCCGGGAAATCTGATGAAGGCATGAAGTGGTATTCATCCTTTCCACTAAAGGCTTTCCGGCTTGTGTTAAAGCAGGCCGTCATGCTCTAAGACCTCCTGCTGTCTAAGGAGGTAATTCAATGAAAAAAAAACAACGAAACGTATTCCATCTACCCTGCTGTTACGGTAAACCGGGAGTATAAGAGCACTGTTTTTTCCATGCTCTATGAAAAGCCTGAGGAGCTGTTAAGCCTCTATGAGCATCAGTCAACCCCCAATCCTAATATTCCTCTTCGAGATTTCTTCTACGTCTCCAGAGAATATGAGAAAATGGTAGCAAAGGAATCTCTGTATTCTACCAAAAGGGTGAAGGAATATATGCTTTTTGTGGAGCGAGTACGCAAATATATCCAGCTTGAAGATATGTGCCTGGAAGATGCCGTGGAGTGTGCTGTAAGCGAGTGTATAAAAGAAGGAATTTTGTCCCAATTTTTAGAGGAAAATCGGAGGGAGGTTATAACGTATCCCGATTACAACCTCCCTGAAACTATGAATTTAATTCTGCTATCCCTGTTTTCTATTCTGTAATTGCCCATACTCTTGCCGGCAGACCGGTTGCACCTTCAATTCTGGGATAAGATACAATCAATACAGCCCCTGCCGGTGTCACCTGATCAAGGTTTGTAAGAACCTCCACCTGCAATTTCCCTTTATCCAGGACATAACGCTCACAGGCTAAATCTCCGGCTTTTGCTGCTTCAGCAGATGCATCCGTATCCAGAGTCTCATGGCCATTTGCTGCTGCATTTCGTACCTCATAGATATATTGAAGTGCTTCTATGGACCATCCCGGGAAATTCTCACTTCCATCCTCTGCAAGACCGGAAAGTGCATCCATGTCCGGCCATCTCTTGGACCAGTCTGTCCGAATGGCTACAAATGCCCCATCAGGAATTTCTCCATACTTTTTCTCGTACTCCCGAATATCATCTGCTGTCACCACATAAGTAGGATCTTCCTTCACTTTATCGGTAACATCTACTACACAGAGAGGAAAAACAAGCTCCTGTACACCATACTTTTCCGAAAGCTCTCGCCCCTTAACAAAATGTCCCGGAAAATCAATGTGCGTACCAAACTGCCCCGGAAACTTAAAGGTCTGGATTTGGCATTCCAACATCTCATTTCCCCAATCAAAGCAGGTCTTTCCAAGCTCTACAGATCCTTCCGGAATCCCCGCCCAAAATGGACTGTCATTATTAAGTGAATGGGAAAGTTCCACCCATCGATACTTCTTCGCTTCCTTTAACGCTTCCCATAATTTGTACATCTTTCCTCTCCTCCTTTGATGAATAATCTGCCTTCTCCCATAAGGAGAAGAACGAATTTTAGCACACGTCTACAAACCCACCAACCCGATAGGTTTATAGATATATTATCACTGATTTTTCACCCTGTCAAGAAATATTGGTAGCTTTTTGGAAGAAGCGCTCTTTTCACTATCTCTTTCCTGCTTTTTTGCATTTTTCCTATTCTCTCTGGAGAGCTGCAGCAGACTGGTAATCAGCTTTTTCCCCATCTGCTTTTTCTCTTCATCCAGATTTCTGGTCGCTTCCCAAAGATCATGCATAGTCTTTCCCGGAGCCTCTGCCACCTCTAATAAATCCTTTACGTGAGCAGATTTTGCAATTTCATACCAGATTTCCGCAAATCCATGAAGCTCCTCTTCATCCAGTCCAAGAAGCCACTGATTGATCGTTTCATTAAAAAGCTTACTACTGTCTGCAACATCCTCCAATTCCTTAAAATGATCATCCTCAATATGCCAATTATACGGATTATGCTGCATAAATCCCACACTGCTGCATTCCACCACCCGGTAAGGCTCCTGACTTTGTAAAAGCATTCCCACCAGGCAGGAATGAGGAAGATACTTATGGATTCTCGTTTTTATTTTTTCAAAATCTACACTGGCCAAAATTTCCGGACGAAATCCCGGTCCGTCAAAGCTGTACACCCGCTCAATACGATTTTGGATTTCCTCCTCCACATTCATGGAGGCATAGACCGCAAAATTACCTCCCTTGGAATGGCCCGCTATCATAAAGCTGCCCTTCAGCTCATCTCCAACCTGTTTCAAATATCTGGCACTTAATTCCTGACCGGTCACCGGCTCTGAGAAACACATATTAAAGTCTTCCTTCCATCCCACTAAAGATTCATCTGTTCCCCGAAAAACCACTACAGTAGGTCCATTATCCAAAAAAATCGTTATAGCAGAGAACTGAGTTTCTGCTGCTACACTAACAATATTGGAGTAAAAATGCATCTGCATATCAACATAGCGAACACTCCCCAACATGGCCGATAACAGAGCTCGATTATCTTTTTCATAACGCTTATCAATAAACACTTTTTCTTCATCCATCAATGCTGCCATATGGCATAAGCGAAGAGGCTCCACACGATACCTGTCCTCATGATGAGGAACAAGTCCATCCAGCTTCATATAAATAAACTGAGATAAAACCAGAGCATCCACCTCATTAAACGGCAGCTGCTCAAAACTACAATTCTGATTTTTTTCAACGTAAGATATGATATTATCCAAATTTCTAACCTTTCTATTTCCCGATAGCAAAATACTGCCGCCTCAATTTCAGTATTTAGCCTCCAGTCGCTCAATATTCTTAATCAACAGGGAAATGGTACCATCCTCATTGGTAATAAATTCCACACATCCACTATCCCGGTATTGCTCCATGGGAATCTTAATCTCAATTCCCTTATCCGTCATCAGATACTGCTTCTGATACTTTCTAATGGTTGTATCACTCTGGGGAAGCACCTCCTGCCGGACTAAATCATACTTCTCCATCTGCTCCTGAAAAGCATTTCTAAGATCAGCCTGTTCCTCAAACACTCTGTCTGCCAAATCCTCTACTACAAATCCGCCTTTTTGGACAAGCTCCTCCTGAATAATTGCCTTGGCCTGCAGCTGGGCTTCATAGGCTCTCCCTTCCTCAATCCCCTCCCTCTGCACCTTATCGATAGCTCTGGTAACAATATCCAGCTTGGATTTATGGGACATCTGGCCCGAGCATTTTAAAAATAGATAAGAAAAGTAATTCGTTTTTTCCCCATTGACCTCATACTTTTTTTCCACTACTTTTAGTTTTAGACTATGTAAATCAATAATGGCTGCTTCGGTTAATCTTTGAGAGTGTGTGGGGAGAACAGCCTTATAGGAGATAATATCGTTTATGTTTCCCTCCTCCTTCGCCATAGTCCTATGGGTATAACCTGCCTTAAAATTCATTTTCAGTAAAGCCAAATACTCATTTGGCCCTAAATTAAAATGAACCACAAGTAAATCTGCCGATGGAATATCAATATTGCTGTTCATCAGAGTATACAGCCTGGAAGCGATTTCCTGGCTGATCGAAACGAAATTTTCCCCTATTCCCCCGGCCAGCAGCTGGTATATTTCGGATTCCTTCTGATAAAATTCACAATCCTTTGCCTCATCTTTATTTCCGATTCTGCCGATATGTTCCCGGACAAAATCGCTGAAATCAGAGCCGTATTCCAATATGGAATCAGAAAGCACCGGCATTCCCACAGTGGCATCCAGAATATGAACAATCATTTGTATAATTCTTATTTCTTCTTTTACAATCATGGTCAATCAATCATTCCTCTGATTTCTAAGTAGGCAATAATCACCTCCACAGCTCCTTCAATACCGGTTTTGCTGGAATTGATCAGTAAATCCTTATTTTCCCGGTTTCCCCAGTCACAGTCGGTATAATACTGGTAATAGGAGCTTCTGATTTTTTCTGTCTGCTTCATCAGCTTTCTGGCTTTAACCTCATCCAGATTGTTCCGCTCTCTGATCCTCATAATTTTATCCTCTTCATCAGCATAAATAAAAATATGAGCTGCATGAGCAAAATCCTTTAAGATAATATCCGAACATCTTCCTACAATCACGCAGGATTCCATTTTAGCTTTCTCTACCATGATTTTGGATTGAAAATGAAAAAGCTCTTCACTTAAATTTTCCACCCCATAACTAAAATACCGTTTTTCCAGCCTTTCATCCGTCTCAGAAAGCTTTTCTTCACTGACTCCACTCTCCTGGGCCGCAAGGTTTAAAAGATTTCGGTCATAAAAGGTAACCCCCAATCTATCTGCCAGCTTTTCGCCGATTTCTCTTCCACCGCTCCCATATTCTCTTCCAATCGTAACGACACACCTTTTTTTCATGCCTTTATCCTCCATTCTATTTTTTCAGCCCGTATACTCCCTGATTTACATTCTCTTCTGGAAACATATAATGAAAATCATAATATCTCTGCTCATTCATCTCCGTTGAACGCCATACACCTTTGGTCAGGCTTCCTTCCAGGAGAGTTTCCCATACTCCCTTTTTACAGACACCGTTCCAGTCTTTTGTATTTCCATTTCCATCCGTACTCATAATGTACATTTCACCATCATAATAACCGTCTGTGAAATTACCGATAACGTTAGCAATAATCTTATCTTCTACCTCTAAAACGGTATAATCATAGCTGAAATGCTCCTGTCCCTGCCCGTTAGGAAGGTCCCTGCTCCATCTTCCGTTATACATGTGCTCCAGAATCCCTGTATTTTGTGTCTCATTCGTTTCATCGTAAAGGGCAAGCTGCAGCCACATTCCCTGACCGCTTCTTAAACCCTCTTTCCATTCTCCGCAGTAATAGGTATTATTTCCGTATACGGCTAATCCCTTTCCACTGGGGCGTCCCAGAGAATCCACTGAGCCATAATAATAAAACTTATTGGTCCCCTCCAGCTCCGCTGAAATCTCTTTAATTCTGTCCAAACGGAGAAGATCATGTACTGCCTCCATTTTATAAGCATCCCAAAACTCAAAGAGCTCCTTAAGCTGCCCATCGTCAGTCTTTCTTTTTACCAGAGTGGAACCATGATATTTTTCCCTGCCCAGAACAGCGTAAAAATCTGTACTTTTTAAAGAAGAGCTGTTCCCGCTGCCTTCCGCTTTCAGGGTATCCCCATCAGAACTTTCCTGCACAGAGGAAGGGGGGGCGGATTCCCCGGCAGGATTTTTCTCATCCGTAGCGAAAAGCTCCTCTTCTGTGAGGACAGCTTCAGCCGTTTCCCCGTACCAGCCCTCCTGCTCAATATTATTTGTCTCAGGCTCTTCCACTTTTATGCCTCTTCCTATTTCCCGTCTGATCAACAAAAAAAGGGCAATTACTCCTAAAATAATAATGATAATCAGACCGATAATAACTTCCTTATTCTTTAATTCTTTCATCTTTCACTTTCCCTTCACTATTCCTTCCATCCGGTAATGAAATCATTATAGCAAGCAATAGCAAAGGATTTCTTATTCAAATATTAGTTTTTTCTTAAGGTGCTGTCTCTGTCTCATGGGGCTAAAACCCCCATAAGCATTCCTACTCCTGAGTAGTAAATACTGCTTTCTGTCTCAGGTTTTTTCCCATACAGGAATTCCTCTGCCATAGTCCCCATCAGATAGTCCGGCTGCTTATCCACTTTCTCTTCCTTTTCGCTGTAAACCTGATTTTGTAAGGCAGAAAGCGGCTGTGCTGCTTCTTTTGTTATTTTCACTACCGACTCACCGGAGGCTCCGGATAAAAGCACAGGCACTGCCAGAGCCGGACTGCTTTCCGATTCTTGAGCTTTTTCCTGGAAAATAGGCAAAAGCTCTGACAGCCAGGAGGTATTTTCCAAAATACTGTAGACAGTATGGGTACTGCCGCTGTAGTTACCGATTCCTCTTACCGTCACACGGATTTTATCTCCCGGAGTGGGAATATCCGTCTTTTCTACAATATCACCCGCTTTACGGACAGTTCCGTCCTGTAAGGTCACCCCGGTTTCGTAGGTGTAGGAAAGCTCGCTTCTATAGTCCTTTCCGGACACCAGTTTCCTGCCGCTTTCATCCTTTAATATCGGGGAAACAAAGCAATATCCCGTCCTGTTTTTATATTTCACATCCGATGCACTGATGACCACCCTTTCGATATCCTTCGTCAGGATAGTAAATGCCATTGTGACCGTTCCCGTATAATTGCCTTTGCCGGTAATGACAAGAGTGGGTGGATTTTCTCCTCCGGCAGAGCCTATCTGGGTATTATTTTTCCAGGACAGCTGATAATCCTTTCCTTTCACCAAAATCCTTCCTTTGAAGGTGACTGTAGGTTCAGGCTTTACTCCGTCCTTTTCATAAACAAACTCCGGCTTCTCCAGGATGGCAGCAAAGGCCGGCTTCAAATCCCCATCTATCCCTTCCGAATTCCAGCTTTGGCTGTTTGCCGCAATATCATAAGGCAAAATACGGAAGGTTTTGGTTACACTTCCTTCATAGCCGCCCTGTCCTTTAATGATTACAGATGCCAGACCCGACTCCTGATTATTCTTGTAAGTCACCTGATAATCTGTATCTTCTACTAATACATTTCCTGCTTTATCGGTAATCTTAAGTTCCTTTACTTCCAAAGCCTCCCCTGTATATTCCCGGTCTTCTATACCGGAAAAAGAAAGGGTGGAAATTTTACAGCCTGTAATTTCAAAGGTAAGAGTCCGACTTCCTATATAGTCCCCCTTACCGGTCAAAAGAACGCTGGCTGTTCCCACCTGTCTGTTATTGCTGAAAACGGCCGTATAGTCCTTATTTTTCTCCAATACTTTTCCCTGATAGCTCAACGAAAGCTCGGGAATACATTCCTCTCCCTGAGCGTAGCTCATGCTGTTGATTTTCCCTACCGTAACCTGGGAAAGCTGAATCCTCTTACTGATGGTAAGATAAACCGTCCTCACGCCGGTATAGTTTCCCTTTCCTATAATTGTAATTTCGTAGGTTCCGGCTTCTAGATAGGCCCCCTGGGAGGTATCCGGATATTCCAGAAGATAATCCTTATTCCATTGGAGACTTCTTTCCCCATCCCACAGCTCCGGCTGCATTTTCTGCAGTCTTCCCGTGTAAGCAGTGGTTAAATCCTGAGTCTTAATATCCTGATGGGAAATATTTTTAGGCAGAATATTAAAGGTTACGGTAATGGTCTGCGTATACTTTCCTTTTCCTTTTATCCTTACTGTGGGCAGATTGGCTGTGTCCTTATCTGTGCTTACGTCCTTGTTGTTCTCATAGGAAACCTCATAATCCACTCCCTTAACCAGCCTGCTGCTTCCACTGTAAACCTCCGGCTCCGGTTTTAAAGAGGCACCGGTATACACCAGATTTCCAATGGGTTTTACATAAAACTCCTGCTCCTTACTCACAAAATAAGGATAGACCGTAAGATTATCATATAAAATGGTGGAAGAAGTAATCTCATCTCCCTGCCCGTTTTCACCGGTATACCAGCCCAGGAAAATCTCCCCCTCACTTTCCGGTAGCCAGGGAATTTCTCCTGTCTCCGAAGACAGATATTCCAGAGATTTTCCGTAATCTCCCCTGGCTGTCACCCAGTCTGTTCCATTCTTATTTTTAAACACAACCTGACAAGCCGTTACACTTACCTCGCAGGTAAGCTTAGCCTGACTTCCGTCGAAGGGCCCTACTGCACCGTGAATTTTGGTACTTCCCTCACCTACAGCATAGATGACTCCATTTCTGATCACAGCAATATCCTCATTATCGCTGTACCATTCCGGCTCAACAACATCCGTAGTGGTAAAGGGACTGTATTTTACCGTTAACTGCCGAGACTGTCCCCGGTATAAGGACAGCTTCGTCGTTGTTACTTCTGCACTGCTCATGGGAACTCTGACCTTTACCTGTACGGAAGCAGTAAATTTCCCCACCTGTGCAGTAACCGTAGTCGTTCCTCCTGCCTTTGCATAAAGAACAGCCCTTGACTCATCCTGCGAATCCGGCTCAAGCGTAAGAATGTTTTCATCCTCTACCGTCCACCTTACAGTACGTTCGTCAGTGGTATCCCCGGGGTCATAAATCACCTGCAAAGCTACTTCCCCTGGACAGTCCTTCCCCTCCAGATATTGAGTTCTGCCTTCTTCATCTAAAAAAGCCACTTGACCGGTTAAATCTTCTTTTACATATAGCTGGATTTCAGACTGATCCAGACTGATTCCCTTTAATGCTGCAAGCACCTTGACTTGAACTGTCAGCTCTACCTCTTCATCCCCATTTTGGATTCTGGCACGAATCACCGTTTCTCCACTTCCCTTGGCTGTAACCACTCCGGTCTGAGATACCTGGGCTACTGTAGGATTATCGGAAGAAAAAACAGCAACACTTTGAGGATCAGATACCAAAATATCGTTGCACTTTAAGCTCAAGGATGAGGATTTTCCCTTTTCCAGTGTAAGGCTTGCAGGTGTCAGCGTATAATTTGCCCCCGGCATGTTTTTAAATACCGGAATTTTAAATACAAATGCGCTGTTTATCGAGCCTGCCGATACATACATGCTGCGCATGGAACCTCCTTCCGTATAGGGTGCCATAATATTCTGCATATACTGGTGCAAATAGCCCCTGCTTTTTTCTACATCAAATTTTTGCAGATACAGAGTATCCTGCCCTTTAAGAATATAGCTGTTTCCGATAAAAGCAGCCCCTTCATAAAGGGATTTATAACGGGTATTCCAGCCCTGGTTTTTGGCATAAGTAAGTCCGTTTTTCAGAACCTCT
>JBJELS010000188.1:0-9510 GCA_051879275.1 Lachnospiraceae bacterium | reverse complement strand
TGGCAGTAGTGTCAAGGGAGGATTTATCCAAAGGGTCCAGAATCTGCCTTTTAATTCTTTTCATAAAGAAAATATTTAAAGCTACGGCAACCAGCTCTGCAATGGGGAAGGCCAGCCACACATAATTTACGTTTCCTGCCAGGGAAAGAAGGTAGGCGGCAGGCAAAAGGACAACCAGCTGACGACAGATGGCAGTAATCATACTGTATATTCCATTGCCCAGGGCCTGGAATACGGAACCGGAGACGATGGAATAGGCAGCAAGTATGAAATGAAGACTGATAATCCTTAAAGCGGGAACACCCATTTCAAGCATACTTTCCGAGGCATCAAACAGAAGAAAGAGTCTGTCCGGAATCAACTGGAAAATCAGGATTCCCACAGCCATGATGACAACAGCATAGCGGATGCTTAAAGAACGGGTTTTCAAAATACGTTCTTTTTTTCTTGCTCCCAGATTATAGGCGATAATAGGTACCATACCATTGTTCAGACCGAAAATCGGCAGGAAAATAAAGCTTTGAAGCTTGAAATATACGCCGAACACAGCAACAGCTGTAGAAGTAAAGGCCATTAGTATCAGATTCATACCATAGACCATGATGGAGCCAATAGACTGCATAATGATGGAAGGAATACCAATGGCATAGATTTGTCTGATGATGGAAAAGGATGGTCTAAAGCCTTTGAAGGAAAGGTGGATTTCATGGTTAGCCTTTAAATTAAACAGGATGGCAGCAATACCGGCAGCAATCTGACCAATAACGGTAGCCCAGGCAGCACCGGCCACCTCCAGCCGGGGAAAACCAAAGAGACCGAAAATCAAAATAGGATCAAGAATAATATTGGTCAGGGCACCAATCAGCTGGGTAATCATAGCCAAAAAGGTTTTACCGGTGGACTGTAAAAGCCGTTCAAAGGTAAACTGTGCAAACATACCCATGGAAAAGCAGCAGACTACACGCAAATAATCGACTCCAAAGCTTAAAATAGTTTCATCTGCAGTCTGACTAAGGAAAAAGGGCCTGATTGCAGCCAAACCTATTATGAGAAAAAGTAAATAATTCCCGATTCCCAGAAGGACAGCATGGGTGGCAATATAATTTGCCTGCTTATGATTTTTTTCCCCGAGAGAACGGGAAAGGAGGGCATTTACCCCTACACCTGTACCGGCACCCATGGCGATCATCAGCGTTTGAATGGGAAAGGCCAGGGAAACGGCCGTCAAAGCAGCTTCGCTGACTCTGGCAACAAAAATACTGTCTATGATGTTATAAAGAGCCTGTACCAGCATGGAAGCCATCATGGGAAGGGCCAGAGAGGGTAATAATTTATGAATGGGCATGGTGCCCATAATATTTTCCTTAGGCTCATGGAGAGCCCTGTTTTCTGTCTGTATTTCTGACATAGATTTCATTCGTTCCTTTCCTGCATGAAAAAAGATGCCTGGTTAAGATAAGACATCCTCAGATAAATATATGAATCAGTATAGCACGGAAAAAAATGATGGGCAAGTAAAGTTATGGATATACGGCCACCAAAGTCATTTTCCCCGTGATACAGCATTGCTTGAAGTCAGAAGGAAAAGCAAGAGTTTGTCCTGCCTGAAGGGTAAGCACAAGCTCATCACTATATAATTTTCCTTCTCCTTTTAGAATGAGCAAAGCCAAGGGGGGCTCATGGGAAAAGGTCAGCTTCTGCTCTACTTCATAGAGTATGACCTTAAAATAAGGACATTGGGACAGGAGGGTTCTGGTACAGCCATCTTCTTCAATCTGGGCAGTTATAGGCTCATGGCCGAAAAAGACCGGAAGAGGGTGACTGACCTGTACAGCCTTTACGGTATGCAGCTGTCGTGGTTGATTATCTGTAGTTTTACGGTTATAATCGTAGATTCGATAAGTAAGAGCGGAGTTTTGCTGAACCTCCAGAAGCCGGATTCCGGGACCGATGGCATGAATGATACCGGCAGGGATAAAGAAAACCTCTCCCTTATTGACCGGTACTTTTCGACAGATTTCCGGCAGGGTTCCGTTCCCGCTTCTTTTATATATTTCTTCAGGGCTTACTCTGTGCTTTAGACCGTAGTACAGCCAGGAATCCGGTTGGCAGTCCAGAATATACCACATTTCCGTCTTACCGTTGCTGCCTTCCTCCTTAAGGGCATAATCATCAGGAGGATGTACCTGAATGGATAAGGCTTCTCTGGACTCTATTTCCTTAATGAGAAAAGGAGCTCTGTCCAGTTCTTCATGCTCAGAGGAAAAGAGCCAGCGTTCATTGCCCCAAATATATTCTTTGATAATGGGGGATAAAAAAATAATTTCGTTTGGCATAAGCGTTCTTTCTATTTTCGGTACTCTTCCTGGCGGCAAAACCAGCTGTAGGTATCACGGATTCCTTCTTCAAGAGAAATTTCAGGACTCCATCCCAGGGATTTTATCCGGGAGATATCCGTAAGCTTTCTGGGAGTACCGTCAGGCTTGGAGGAATCAAAAATCAATTCTCCCTGATATCCGGTAACTTTTTTTATCAGTCGGGCCAGCTCTCCAATGCTGATTTCTTCCCCATAGCCTACGTTAAAGAAATCGTTTCCGGTGTAATGATCCATGAGAAATAAAGAAGCCTTTACCAGATCATCAACATGCAAAAATTCCCGTAAGGGTGTCCCTGTTCCCCAGACAACTACCCGGGGAAGCTTTTGTATTTTGGCTTCATGGAAGCGGCGGATTAAAGCCGGCAATACGTGGGAGTTTTCCGGGGAGAAGTTATCCTGTGGTCCGTAAAGATTACAGGGCATTACACTGATATAGTCGGTATGGTATTGACGGTTATAGAAGCTGCACATTTTTAAGCCGGCAATCTTGGCAAGAGCATAGGCTTCGTTGGTTTCCTCCAGATAGTCACTAAGCAGATATTCCTCTTTAATGGGCTGAGGGCAGGAGCGGGGATAAATACAGGAGCTGCCTAAAAAGAGAAGCTTCTGCACCTGGCTGCGGTATGCACTGTCGATTACGTTACATTGAATCTGTAGGTTCTGCATAATAAAATCGGCGGGATAGGTATTATTGGCATAAATTCCGCCTACCTTTGCAGCTGCCAAAATGACATAATCCGGCTTTTCCTCCTCAAAAAAGGCTTCTACGTCCTGCTGCCTGGTCAGATCCAGCTGGCTGTGGGTTCTGGTCAGAATCCGGGTAAAGCCCTGCTGTTTGAGGCCCCGCATAAAGGCTGAGCCAACCAGCCCCCTATGGCCTGCCACATAGATTTTTTTATTTCTGTCCAGAGTGTTCATGAAGCTACTCCTTTCTTTCCGGCTACCCGCCTGATATCTGACTGTACCATCAGTCTTACCAATTCCTGAAATGAGGTTTTACGGGGATTCCATCCCAGAAGAGCTTTGGCTTTGGAGGGATCACCCAGCAATAAATCTACTTCTGCGGGACGGAAAAACTCTTTGGAGACCTCTACCAAAACTCTTCCGCTGGACTGATCAATCCCTTTTTCTTCCAGCCCCGTACCCTCCCAGATCAGGTTAATTCCCGCTTCTGCAAAGGCAGCCTGGGTAAACTCTCTTACAGTTCTGGTTTCTCCGGTGGCAATAACAAAATCCTCCGGCTGGGGATGCTGCAGCATAAGCCACATACACTCCACATAATCACCGGCATAGCCCCAGTCCCGTTTGGCATCCAGATTTCCCAGATACAGCTTATCCTGCAGGCCCTCCAGAATATGGGCTACAGCCAATGTGATTTTGCGGGTGACAAAGGTTTCCCCTCTACGCTCAGATTCATGATTAAAGAGAATGCCGTTTACCGCAAACATTCCATAGGCTTCCCGATAATGTCTAACCATCCAGTAGCCATACAGCTTGGCTACGGCATAGGGGGATCGGGGATGGAAGGGAGTGGTTTCCTTCTGGGGAGTTTCTTCAACCTTTCCGTAAAGCTCGGAGGTGGAGGCCTGATAAATCCTTACCGTATCAGTAAGACCGGCAATTCTTGCTGCCTCCAGAATCCTCAGGACACCCAGACCATCGGCATTACCGGTGTATTCCGGCTCCTCAAAGGAAACGGCTACATGAGACTGTGCAGCCAGATTGTAGATTTCATCCGGTTGGATTTCGATTAAAAGGCGAACCAGATTCATGGAGTCGGTCATATCTCCGTAAACCAGTCGGAGCTTAGTATTTCCTGATGAATCCGGCTTCAGAAGATGCTGTATCCGTTCACAGGTATTGGTAGAGCCCCGCCTTAAAAGGCCATAGACCTGATAATTTTTTTCCAGTAAAAATTCTGCCAGATAAGAGCCATCCTGTCCGGTAATGCCGGTAATCAATGCTGTTTTCAATGAAAAATCATCCTTTCTGTATTCATAATCACATTCGTTTATAAAATTTGACTCAGCCCTATTTCATCCCAGTTAAAGGTAAGGCGATGAATATCCTCGTTGCCCCGGCTTTCTCCGATATGGGTTTCAATATATTCAAAATCCTCCAGGGCTTTTACGGCGTGGTGCTGTCCCTTACGGATGCAGATTACCTTTCCGGGAGTGAGGCGAATTTTATTTCCCTCCAAAATCAGGTCGGCCTGACCCGTTAAAACGGTCCACAGCTCATTTCGTTTTTCATGATAATGATAGCTGGAATTCATTCCCCGGTGAATTTTAATTTTTCTGGTAAGAACCATATTTTGTCCTTCCCCGCTTTCATCCAGGGTCTGAAGGGTTCCCCAACGCCGTTCTTCAAAACGAGGGTTGGATTTAAGGTTCTGTACCAGTGTCTTGATCTTTTCCGTATGATTTTTATCTGCCACTAAAATTCCATCCTGGGAAGCTACTACAATCAGATTTTTTGTACCGGTAACCACAACCGGATAATCCAGCTCATTGATTACCTGTGTATTACGGCAGTCCTCATTCAGTAAAACCCTGCCCTCAGTATTGGTACTCATTTGCTCTGCCATGGAGCTCCAGGTACCCAAATCCTTCCAGAAGCCGTTGTATTCCAGGGCAATCAGTTTTTTTGCCTTTTCCAGAACCTGATAGTCAAAGCTGATTTTGGGAAGAAGTGAGTAGCCCTTTTGTATATCGTCATAGCTTTCGGTAAGACCGAAAGCTATGGCCATATCCAGAATAGAGCCGATACGGACACAGAATACTCCGCAGTTCCATAGGGCCCCCTGGCTGATTAGCTGCTCGGCCGTCTGTTCATCCGGCTTTTCTATAAAGTGGGAAAGGAGATAATAATTTTTCCTCTTCTCTTTAGGAAGCATATAGCCGTATTTGGTGGAAGCGTAGTTTGGACGGGCACCAATCAGCCCCACCTCTGCCGCTGAGGCGTCCACGGCGGCTTCCAGTTCGGGCAGAAGGGCAAAAAAGCTTTCCTGTGTATAAGAATCTACAGGGAGAATTGTTACATAATCCTCCCTGTTGGCCTTAAGAAAGTCATGAAGGTATGCACAGGAAAGTAAGATGGCGGGAAAGGTATCCCGCATCTCAGGTTCCATAGCAATGGGAGCATCCCGAAGCTGGCTTCGGATTAATTCCTCCTGGCTTTCTGCAGCGGTGATAATGGCATTGTCGGACAGCCCTGCTTCCTTCATCTGCTGCCAGACCCGCTGAACCATAGAGCAGCGTTCCATGGAATTACTTTCATAATTGACCAGCTTCAAATATTGTTTTGGTCTGGCATTATTGGACAGGGGCCAGAGCCGTTTGCCGCTGCCGCCGGATAACAGAATATAGTACATTTTTGTTTCCTTTCTATTTTTATCCTACAGATGAGTTCAGGTTGCTTTTGCCAGTATAATAGGATATAATCTTGATAACAAGTGAATAAATTGCTTAAAACAAGTATTATATTGCTACAGATTATTTCATGGATATACTAACAGGATTTCCTGACTTTGAGGTTCTATGCAGTCTTCCTTTGATCGTTTACCTGATGCCTATTATGAAAACTCACGAAGAATTATTCAGACACCCAGTGATTTTGCCCGAAAGGCTCTCTATTACATTCAGGAAACAGGATATTTAAAATTGAAAAAGAGTCATCGTGCCGGGAGGAAAAATCTGCCCTCCTATCTGTTGGTACTGGTTCTGTCCGGAAGCGGTACCCTGATGGCAGATGGAGAGGAGTACCCTCTTCAGGCAGGCTCCTGTTTTTTTATTGATTGTATGCATTCCTATTATCATCAGACCAGTGCAGACGATCCTTGGGAGCTTAGCTGGGTTCACTTTTATGGTTCTTCCTCAGGGGACTATTATGAGTATTTTACCCGTTACAGCCGCCCGGCTTTCCGTCCTGCCTGCTTCGGTGAATTGAAAAGGTGCATGGAGCATATTTTTTCGGTAAATGGGGCTTCGGGATCGGGGGTGGAGATAGAGTCTTCCCGCTTAATTGTAGAGATGCTTTCTCTGCTGTTAACGGAGGTAGTGGAGAAAAAGGAAGAGGAGGAGCCGGGGCTGATGAAGCAAAAGGAAATTAAAGCCTGGCTGGATGAACACTATCTGGAGAAGTTTTCCTTAGAGGAGCTGTCGGCTCATTTTTTTATCAGTAAATACCACCTTTCCCGGCAGTTTAAGCATTATTACGGCAGCAGTCCCAACCGATATGTCATAGAAAGAAGGATTACCCATGCCAAGAAGCTGCTTCGGTTTTCCGGCTATAGTCTGGAGGAGGTAGCGAGGGAGTCCGGCTTTTATGATGCCAGCTATTTTAACAGGCAGTTTTTGAAGGCAGAGGGGATCAGTGCAGCCGAATATCGGAGAAGATGGAGGAATTAACAGGTTATGATTAAAAATATCATTTTTGATATGGGGAATGTGCTGGTGCAATTCAGGCCCTGGATTGCTTTAGAGGAATTTTTTGACAAGGAAGAGGACAGGGAGCTGATTAATGAAAAACTGTTCAACGCACCTGAATGGCTTATGGGGGATAAGGGGGAGATTACTAATGAACAAAGGTATGAGAGAATTTCCCCTCGGATTCCGGAAGAGCTGAGAGAAGCCTTTAAGCGTTGTGTAGATGGGTGGGATATGTGTCTTGCTCCTGTCCCCGGAGCAAAAGAGTTTTGTCAGGAAATGAAGGAAAAGGGTTATAAAATATATGTACTGTCCAATGCCTGCAATCGTTTTCACCACTTTTTTCCCCGTTTTTTTGAGAAAGATTTTTTTCAGGGAATACTGGTTTCCTCAGACGTAAAAATGATTAAACCGGACAGAGCCATTTATCAGTATTTGTGTAAAAGCTATGGCCTGACCCCTGAGGAATGTCTATTTATTGATGACCGCAGGGAGAATGTGGAAGGAGCCCTATCCATGGGGATGAAGGGTGTGATTTTCCAAAATAATTGGGACGAGGTTCGCAGGATATTAAAATAGAGCAATGGGATTTCCCACCGACCGGCCACAGCTTATGGCACAGCGGTGGGATTTTTTATGGTATAGCAGAAGAGCCTTAATAGGTTCTTCTGATTTCTCCGCAGGCAATGGGATTTCCCGAGTTACCGGAGGGCTGGGTGGTAAAGTCATCGGCATGGGCATGGATGACAACGCTTTTGCCGATAATTTCTTCGATGGTAAAGCGGCGGTCAAAAAAGGCAGTCCAGGCATAGCCCTGATTGGATAGGAGAGGTGGAAGATCACCTGCATGGAAGGGATGGGACATACCGCCGGGATTAAAGTGGCCCATCATATTATTCATGCCGCTGCCGTTCATCATGTTATTTCCCGTAGAGGGCATCATGGTAGTATTGCCTTCTGCCATTCGGTTATTGTTTGCAGAAGAGGGCATCATATTATTGCTTCCTGTGGAGGGCATCATATTATTATTGCCGGAGGACATTACGTTGCTGCAGTTTTCAGCATTGTGAATATGCATGGCAAAAAAGCTGGAGGTTATCCCCGGGCGTGTCTCAGGAAGACCGAATACTTCTGCTTCTACCAGAACACCTCCATTGGAGGGCTGGTAAAATTTTACCAGACCGCTGGTTTTGGGATTGTTTCGGTTGTCTACAACCCAGGCCATGGCACGGGGCCGGTCATTGGCCAGAGCATCTACAAAAAATACTCTGGGAGTAATTTGATAGGGAGGCATAAGAGTTCTCCTTTTTTATTTTATTTTTATGCTTTAGCTTATGCATTCGACAAAATTTGGTGATAAAGTCACTTGAAGCATACCCGGTAAGGGTATATACTGTTTTTGTTGTTCCTGAAAAACCGGGAATGATATTTAAAAGATAAGGAGAAAATGATGGATAAGATCAGGGAAGCAGAATGCTGCAGACATAAGTTCAGGGAGGAGAAGGAATACAAGGATTTAGTTCACCGCCTGAACCGGGCAGAGGGTCAGATTCGGGGAATAAAACGGATGCTGGAGGAGAATGCCTATTGCCCCGACATTCTGATTCAGGTATCTGCGGCTAAAGCCGCTCTGGATGGTTTCAGCAAGGAGCTTTTGAGCAATCATATTCGGGATTGTGTAAAAGAGGATATTCGGGCAGGCAAGGACGAGACCATAGACGAGCTGGTCGGGCTTTTGGGGAAATTAATGAAATAGCAGGAAGTAAAGGGAATGAAAAAATACGAAGTAACAGGAATGAGCTGTGCAGCCTGCAGCGCCCGTGTGGAAAAGGCAGTAGGAGCAGTTGAGGGAGTCACCTCCTGCTCGGTTAGTCTTCTGACGAATTCCATGAATGTGGAAGGGCAGGCTGATGAGGCACAGATTAGGAAAGCGGTAGAGGATGCCGGATATGGAATCCGTCTGCCCATGGAAAGTAAGCAGCAAAGCTTTTCGGGAAAGGATACCCTGGAGGATGGGGAGACTCCCCGGCTGAAGCAAAGGCTTTGGAGCTCTCTGGGATTTTTATTGGTTCTGATGTACATTTCCATGGGAGCTGTAATGTGGGGCTGGCCCCTGCCGGAAAGACTTGCTACAAATCCGATGGCTGTGGGGCTTTTACAGCTGTGCCTGACTACCCTTATTCTGGTAATCAATCAAAAATTTTTTATCAATGGGTTTAAAGGCCTGATCCATAAAGCCCCTAATATGGATACTCTGGTAGCTTTGGGGGCAGGAGCGGCCTACGGATACAGTATCTATATTTTATTTGCCATGAGTGAGGCCTTGATGAAGGGCCATACCGAGCATACTGCCCACTACCTGCATGAGCTGTATTTTGAATCGGCAGCCATGATCTTAACGCTGATCACGCTGGGCAAATACCTGGAAACGCGCAGCAAGGGCAAGACGGGCGAAGCCATTCAAAAGCTGATGGACCTGGCCCCCAAGACCGCCACAGTGGTGCGCAACGGCCAAGAGCTGGAAATTCCGCTGGAGGAGGTCGTGGTGGGCGACATGTTTTTGGTACGCCCCGGCGCCAGCGTGCCGGTGGACGGCGTGGTAGTCAGCGGCCATTCCTCCATCGACCAGAGCGCGCTGACCGGCGTGAGCATCCCGGTGGAAAAGGCCGAGGGGGATACGGTGCTGAGCGCGTCTGTCAACCAAAC
>JBJELS010000187.1:0-9513 GCA_051879275.1 Lachnospiraceae bacterium | reverse complement strand
CTGTAGATGAGGCAAAAGGCAATGTAGCTATTTAATTATTATTCACTGTACTAGTGCCTGATTCAGCTCCTCATCGGAGAGAGGAAGGCTTTTATCACTGATGATTAGTGTGCCATCCTTTTGAATAACATATCCGCCGAAATTATCCCCAATCGTTTTATTGATATTGGCAAATTCAGTCAAATCAATGAGAACACCTATACATCCGTGTTTATGGAGCTGTTTTATGTATAGACCAATGGTGCTGCTGTACTGATACAAACCGTCTGAAAGCTCTCTAAGCTCATAAATAGAGGAAGAAAGGGAATTGTTCAGGACAAGCTGGATGAAGTCCTCTTTGGTATATAAAGCACCGTTATCCTGTACAATTCTCTGTGAGCTGTTGGTATATAAAAAAATCATTTTTGCATAGGGAAGAGATTGGCGCATAAGAGCCATCTTTTCTGATGATTCCTGTGCGTTTGACAGAAAAAAATCTGAGTCAAGCTTATCAGAGATGGTAAAGACAATAGAAGGATCCTGCATACATAAGGTGAGTAGTGCATCCAGTCGGTGTATTTCAAACTGAAAATCTTTATTTAGCTTAGAAAGAGTAGTATTTGCCAGGTTGTAGCGTTCTGTGGTCAGCTGTTTTGCATATAATCCGTTTGAAATCGCAAACAGCAGGGCCAGGAGAAGTGTTATGGTCAAATTAAGAAGCAGAACCTTGTTTAATATACTTTTTCTAGGCATTTTTTTACCTTTCTATCAACAGAATATAAAATATATGTATTTTTTGTATAGTCATATTTATAGTAGCATATATTTGTTTGTGAGAAAAGTTGATAAAAGTTGTTATTTTTTAATTTTATTGGCAAAAATTCACATAATTCTTAAAACCTGGGACTGAGTTAAAAAATCAGAAATTGAGATTAGGGATATATAACGCTATAGTGAGATTATAACAAATAAAAAATCATGAAAAAGGGAATAAAAGTGAAAGGGCAAAAGCGTATGGGAAAACCAAAAAAGACACCGGTACAGACAAGTATGCGGATGTCAAAAAAGAAGAGCTTTTGGAGACGGTGTATAGAATACAGATCACTGATATTGATGTCGCTGCCGGGCCTGATTGCGGTATTTATTTTTTCTTATATACCAATGTATGGGATTGTAATTGCATTTCAGGATTATAATCCGGTGGAAGGGATGTTTGCCTTTCATAATTGGGTGGGATTAAAGTATTTCAAACAATTTTTGCAGAATCCCTATCTGTTCCGATTAATCCGGAACACATTGCTGCTGGGAGTATATACCCTATTGTGGAGTTTCCCGGCACCAATTATTCTTGCACTTTTTATGGATCAGCTTACCAGCAAACGGTTTAAAAAAGCAGTACAGTCAATTACATATCTGCCGTATTTTATTTCGACGGTAGTGATTGCAGGGCTGGTAAAAGATTTTTGCGGAGTAGATGGAGTAATTAATGTGATTAGGGGGTTTTTCGGTTTGGAGTCAATTTCCTTTATGACAGATCCCCAATATTTCCGCACAATTTTTATAGCAAGTAATATCTGGCAGGGACTGGGCTGGGGAGCCATTGTATATCTGGCAGCACTTTCCAATGTCGACCCACAGCTTCACGAGTCGGCCACGATAGACGGAGCAAATCGATGGCAGAGACTCAGGCATGTATCCTGGCCGTCAATCTTGCCTACAGTTACGGTTATGTTGATACTGGAGAGCGGAAAAATCATATCAACAGATTTTTCCAAGGTGCTGCTGCTTTACAATGAAGCCACTTATGAGACTGCGGATATTATTGGGACTTATGTTTACCGGGAAGGAATTTTGGGTGGAAGATTTGAGTATACGACGGCGATAGGCCTTTTGACCTCAATTCTTTCTTTTGTGCTCTTACTGACAGCAAACTTTCTGAGCAAAAAGATCAGCGACAACAGTCTGTGGTAGTGGAGGGACATAAATGAAAAAGAAAAGACGCAAGGTAAAAGTGGGATTTGCAGATCGGGTATTTAATCTGATGAATGTGCTTATCATGTTGGTGATTGCAGGAATCATGCTGGTACCGATTATTCATGTAGTGAGTGTATCCTTTTCCATAGGCTCACAGGTACAAAAGGGTGGATTGTTTTTATGGCCCAGAGGCTTCACTCTGGAGGGCTACAAGAAAGTGTTTCAGGATGATATGATCGTCAGATCATACATCAATACCATTGTGTACGCAGTAACTCATACAGTATTGGTTGTTCTATTGACTGCTCTTACAGCATATCCGCTTTCCATAAAGGAATTTCCGCTGAGAAAGGGAATTACGATATTTATTATGATTACGATGTTTTTCAGCGGTGGTGCAATTCCTACTTATCTGCTGATGAAGGAGTTGCATCTTATCGACAATCCGCTGGTTATGGTACTTCCCTTTGTGGTAACCGGCTACAATCTGATTTTATTCAGAACTTTTTTTGCCGGAATTGATCCGAGTATGAGAGAGTCCGCCAAGATTGACGGAGCAGGGGAATTTCGTATTCTGTTTCAGATTATTATGCCTCTGTCAAAGGCTATTATAGCAACGGTTTCGCTGTTTACACTGGTTGGAAAATGGAATGACTGGTATTCGGCATTGATTTATCTGAATTCGGAAAAGTATTATCCGGTACAGATGATTCTTAGAAAAATTCTGTTCAATTCATCGGCATTTAGTAATATGGATCCTTCAATTATGCAGATGTTTAGAAACAATACAATCACAGCAGCGAATATACAGATGGCCACAATCGTTGTGATTATGCTGCCGATTATGTGTATCTATCCATTTATTCAAAAGTATTTTGCAGCCGGAATTATGGTTGGAGGGGTGAAAGGATGATTAGCGAATCAGTAGCTGAAATCAAAATTGACGAATCTATTGTCAAGGGAGAATAAAGAAAGGGAGGTATTTACGAATGAAAAACAAAAATGTTCTAAAAATGGCAGCAATAGGGCTGTGTGCATCTTTGTTGTTGGCAGGATGCGGTGGAGCAGATTCTGGTAAAGAGACGTCAAGCAAAGATGGCGATACGGTCTCTTTCAAGGTCACCACGGTCTATTTTGGTGATAAGGCACCGACGGACACACGGATTCAAGAAGAATGGATTAAGCTGTGTGAGGAAAAAATGGGAAAAAATCTGGATATTACCTTTGAGTATATCCATACCGGAGACTATACGGAAAAGCTTCAGGTAATAAATGCAGGGGGAGAGCTGCCGGATATCCTTACTGTTTACAGTACAACCAGCGAAGTAAATGAAAAACAGATTGTAGATGAGTATGGCTCGAAGGGATTGTATGTAAATCTGGCGGAATATCTGGATGAGATGCCTAATTATAAGCGTTATCTGGATTTAGATCCCTCCAGTCAAAAAACACTGTTTACACCAGAGGGAGATTTGTACGGTGCATATAACTTGAGTATAACCCCTACGGGATCGGCACATGGGGCAGAATCTACTATGATGGCAGTGAAAAACAGCGTGCTGAAAGAGCTGAATCTTGAAATTCCGACGACTCTGGATGAAATCTATGAGGTGGCAAAAGCAATCAAAGATGCCGGAATATCCAAATATCCAATTGTTCAGCTGGAGGAGTGGCAAAATCCTGAGGATGTAGTTTTTCGTGCTTACCATACAGCACAAAATCGGTATTATGATGGAACTGAATTTAAATATGGACCTGTTTCGGATGATTATAAGCAGGCTCTCCAATATTTAAATAAGCTTTACACAGAGAAGCTGATTTCCCCGGATTATTTTACTTATACAACAGATATGGGAATGGCAGCTTTGGAATCTGGAGAAGCATGTATTCTTCCGTCGGCATGGGAAGGCTATCCCGGAGTCTGGTCACAGGAGCGTCCGGAAGAGGAATGGGTAGCGGTACCCAATCCCACATCAGATGCGTACCCAACCGATGCATGGCAGTTTGAGAGGGAGTTTACCAGTGAATACCAGTTCAATCCACGCTATAGTATGGTGATTTCAGCAAATTCACCTGTGGTGGATGAACTCGTAAAGTTTCTTGATCTTCAGTATGATGAGGATGTAATCAATATATTAAACTGGGGAATTGAGGGAGAAACCTATGAAGTAAAGGATGCAAAGAAGTCCCTGATTATTGATAAGACACAATATGCAGAGTATGGATTACCAGCATCAGGAACGATGCGCTCCGGCATTTTCCCACAACCCCAGGATATGGATCTGTGGAGAATTGAGATTTCTAATGCGGCACCAATTTATTGGGAGGGTGAGATTGTAACAGAAAAATTAGTTGCCTTTTCCAGCAGAGTGATGGATGAGACAAATACCTGTCCCCGCGATGGACAGCCTTATCCTTCTCTTTCCGCAGATGAATCAAGTGAATATGCCAATATTATGACTCCGGTTGAAACCTATGCGAAGGAACAGAAAACCAAATTTATTAAAGGTGAGCGTTCCTTCGATGAGTGGGAGCAGTATCTGGAGGAAATTCACAAGATGGGCGATATTCAGGCAGCAATGGAATTATATAACAGTAAGTTAGATTAAAAAAAGAGATTGGGATTCGCATAGTGCGAATCCCAATTTCTTAAATTAAGAAGAAAAGGTTTAAAAATGATGAGTATTAATCATAGATAGATTCGGCATCCCATTCGGTGATATTTCCGGTAGCAGCATCGATTTCAAATTCATATTCCATAGTATTGTAAATGATTTTTCCTTCATAGGTCATCCGCCCATCATCATAATCGGTGTAAATACGGATATTGTCATCGGTTGCACCGGGAACCTGCTCCAATGCTATCTGTTTTGCCGCATCAATGGTGATTCCGGAGGCAGAGGTATTATCGTTGGAAGCGGGTGCAGTGCTTTGGTTATTCTGCAGATTATTCGGATTAAAAGTATTTTCCGTATCAAAGTCATAGCTTAAAATCGTGCCAGAAAGGGCATCGATTTCATAATCATATTCTTTGTTATTGGCATAAAATTCTACATCATATACCCATACTCCATCGTCCATATCCAGCTTTGCGTAGGAGAAGAGAAGCTCCTCTGCCGTAAGCCCTGCATGCTCCAAGGCAATGGACATGGCCTTATCTTCCCCGATATACGAGGTGGTATCAACGGTTACCGTATTGCTGCCCTGATTAGGCTGCAGACTTTCCTGATTAATTTGCGTAGTGAGCTTCTCATCCTGCCCTGAAGCAGCAGTGGGTTGAGTTACCTGGGTCTGCTGTGCAGAAGTCTGGTTTTGATTGCAGGCAGTAAAGCTGAAGGTAATAACGGTTAGTGCAGTTAAAATGAGTATTTTCTTTTTCATATTGTCCTCCGATTTCTTTTTATGATTTGTTATGAGAGAGCATTTATAGTAGTATAATACTTCTCTCGATGGAGTTAGTCTACCTTCTTAAAATTAAAATAATATTAAAACTAATATAAAAAAAATACTTAAAATCAAGGTTCTATAAAAAAAATGATACTAATAAAATACTATTCAAATTTAAACCATGCAGAAAAAATTGCTACATGGCTTAAATTTTATCATTTCTATGGCTGTTCTAAGCTGATTTATGTCTTTGTGTGTATAACTGTCCAATAAGACATTGAAAGTATGCCGACAGTCATGTGGAGTATCTGTGAATGGTACACCATGCTCATCGTCATCTTCTTTGTTTATTTTGATAAATTGCGAGTAGTCTTTTTGCACTATTTCAAACTGTATACAGTATTTGTACATCTGTCTAAACAGATTTCTAATATGTTCCAATGTAGCATGAGAAAGATGACTATATAGAGGAGTTGGAAGGAGAAATTGAAGAATATTATGCAATCGGTACCGTAGAGGAATGCCGGGCGGCGGTGGAGAAGTTTAAGAACTAACCCAAGCACATTGATAATTGAATACTGGTGGTTATATAAATACATAAAAAATGTGTATAATATCATTGATTTATGTGTAATTGATGTGTATAATAAAAACATAAGGAGGGACACTAATGAAGCAAAGAGACCTAATAAAGAAGCTTCAGAGTGTTGGGTTTGAATTTGAACGGCATGGCAGCAGACACGATGTTTACAAAAGAGGAAGCGACGAGGAACAAATTCCAAGACACAAAGAAGTGAATGAAAAGTTAGCAAAAGCAATATTGAGAAAATGGGGATTATAAAATCCCCTATCTCGATAATTCAATATATAGTATACGCATTGGAGGTTGATGAGATGAAAGTAACATATCCGGTAATCTTTACAGAAGTAGATACCAATATTTTGATTGAGATTCCTGATTTACAGATTTATACTGAAGCGAATGATGAAGCTGAACCAAAAGGGACTATGGCGGATGCTATTATGATGGCCAGAGATACGATAGGATTGGCTTGCATTGCGATGGAGGATGAAGGAAATCCGATTCCCAAAGCATCTAAATTACAGGAAGTAGATGTTCCTAAAGGTGTATTTTATGAAGAAGGAGAAGGAATAGTATCTTTGGTAGACGTTGATTTAATTGCCTATCGTAGAATGATGGATAATAAAACTGTTCGCAGAAATGTTACTCTTCCAAATTGGCTTAATCAGGAAGCGGAAATGGCACATATCAATGTGTCAAAAGTACTGCAAGAAGCACTCATGACAAAGTTGGGTGTATCCAGATAATTTATTTAACCATCGGTGTTCGATTTAAACAAAATTCTTTACAAAGCATCTCCAAACCATGTTATAATCAACTCAACGAGAGCCATAGAGCCAGATGCGTGGATAATCCATGCACCTGGCCCTATTTTTATAGATTGCGAGGTGATGACAGGGGAATAAAGGACATGAGAATTTAATTCCTTTTGACAAACTTCCGAAAAACTTTAAATGCTTTATTGACAGCAAAAATAGATAGCCTGGAATGGGAGCTGTTGTTAAAAGAATTAGGTGTGGATTGCACCTTGGAATCAGCTTTAAATATGGCTATGATAAAAGAGGAAATAGCAGGAAACGTTAAAGCCTTTGTTGCTATCCGGGACACATTAAAAACAGAGGAAGAGGTTAAAAGGCAGAAAACAGAGATAGAAAAGCAAAGGCTGGAAATCGAAAAGCAAAAATTAGAATTGGAAAAGCTAAAAAGGCAGGCCGGTATAGAGAGACTGCTGAACTGATGGCCCCATGGTAGAACAGGGCTATTTGTAAGTGGACTACAACATGAAGTATTTTTTGGTATTCATGCCCGAATTGCAGGGGCAAGATGTTTATGATCAGGGAAGATACAAAGCTGGTCAATTTCCCCGGATACTGCAAGAAATGTAAAAGTGAATCAGTAATAACAATAGAGCTTAAGAACCGAGTGGTTAAGTCAATGTGATTTAGCTTACGGCTCTTTTTTTTATAGGCTTTTGTTGGGTATATGGTAAACTTTTTGACCAGCGTAGCGGCGGATTGGTATAAAGGCAGCATAGCGGTCTCCTCGGCCGAAGGAGTGGGCTCGATTCCCTCATCCGCAATCCCATATCGCAGAAAGTGCGATTCAAAAAACATTTTATTTATAATGCAGATGGAGCAGCTAGGCAAATGGCTGATACTATGCAGGATAATTTGCAAGGAAGCATAACAATTTTAAAATCTGCATTAGAGGGCTTAGAAATTGAATTGTATGAAAGTGCAAAATCTGGCCTATCAGAAATGGTTAAAATCGCAAACTCATATGTTGATGAACTGTCAAATGCGTTTCGTGATGGTGGGTATGAAGGATTAGTAAGTGCGCTTGGCAGTCCTGCTTTAACTGTTAGCCGCTGTTCTTGTGGGAATCGGTGTACATAAGACAACTGTATACGATTGAGGTGAGCCATGAACATATCAGATAAAGGATTAGCACTATACTCCCTTAAGACGGAGGGAAACAAGGCGATTTCAGCTAATTTCAAGGTGAAGGAATTTGCCTGTAAGGATAAGTCCGATACCATTGTACTGCATGAAATATTCGTCCAGGACAAGCTGCAGAAAATACGCAGCTACTTTAATGCGGCAGTTACCTTTAATTCAGCCTACCGCACACCGGAGTACAACAGCAGACCGGATGTGGGAGGTGCAAAGGATAGCTACCACATCAAGGGCAGAGCCTTTGACATTGTGGTGAAGGGGAAGACCCCGGCAGAGGTGGCCAGATATGCGACCAGTATCGGCATTAAGGGAATCATCCAGTACAATACCTTTGTCCATGTGGACAGCAGGGCAGTGAAGTATTGGGCGAAAAAAATCAATGACAAGGAAACACCGGTTAGTGGATTTTAAAATGATACTAATGAAGATACTAATAAAATTTTAAGTGCAATTTAAAAAAACATATAAAGAGCAAGAAACCCAATTTTATAGGGATTTCTGCTCTTTATTTTACTTTAAAATATTAATAAAAAAACAGTAGTTTTTAAAATAATATTAAAAGAAAAATATTATTTAAGTTTCTTGACAAAAATATCTATACTGTATATACTGAATATGAACAGATAAAACAAATATAGAAATAGAAGCAGCGGGAGGTGAGTGATTGAACCTGTTTATTGATAATAGAAGTGGTGTGCCTATATATGAGCAGATTTATCAGCAAATTAAGGAACAGATTATTAATGAGAGCCTGAAGGAGGATTCGGCTCTGCCCTCTATCCGCAGTCTTGCCAAAGATTTACGGATCAGCGTTATTACCACCAAGCGTGCTTACGATGAGTTGGAACGGGATGGCTTTGTCTATACCATACCGGCGAAGGGATGCTTTGTGGCAGCCAGAAATACGGAGCTTATCCGGGAGGAGAATTTGAAACAGATTGAGGAACATATTTCGGCCATACAGAGTCTGGCTGTATCCTGCAGGCTGAGAAGGCAGGATGTTCTGGAGATGTTTGACTTGATTTGGGAGGATTCCCGGGATAAGCACAGAAAGGATATATAGGAAGGGGAGAAGTGAAGAATGGAACAGAAATATGCAGTGGAAATCAGAGACTTAAGAAAGGATTATCCGGACTTTACCTTGTGCATTCCCCGATTTTCATTACCCCGGGGGTGTATTATGGGGCTGATTGGAGAGAATGGAGCAGGAAAAAGTACATTGATTAAGCTGATTATGGGATTGGTTCATCAGCAGGAAGGGGAAATTACTCTTCTGGGTCAGGATAATCGTCAAAATCTTCATCTGTTGAAGGAGGATATAGGTGTAGTGCTGGGAGAAATCGGTATTCCGGAAATCTTAAATCCTGTACAGGTGGGGAAGATTATGAGGGATACATTTTTCCGTTGGAATCAAAGCGGTTATGAGGAATTAATCCGGCGTTGGCAGCTCCCTTCCAATAAGAAATTCAAGGACTTTTCCCGGGGAATGAAGATGAAGCAACAGCTGGCAGTGGCTCTTTCCCATGAAGCTAAGCTGCTGATTTTAGATGAGGCCACCAACGGCTTGGATCCGGTTATTCGAGATGAGATTCTGGATATTCTGGAGGAATATACCCGATGTGAAAAGCATACAGT